>JANOKQ010000625.1:0-3621 GCA_031419375.1 Acidimicrobiaceae bacterium | reverse complement strand
CGGCACCACCAACCTGCGCGACAACACCCAGCTCACGGAGATGATCAATGATGGGCTGGAGAGGGGATTCGAGGTCCTCCCGGGGCTCGACCCGCGCGCCCGGGCGGTGGGGTGCTTCGTGACCCCACTCCAGACAAACATCGAATGGGCGACCGGCACACCGCAGAACCGGCCCGCCGAGGCGGCCCTGCGGGCCACGCTGGCAACCGGGCTCGCCGTCCCGGTGTTCGATCCGGTGATCACCCACACCCCCGCCCGCTATCTGCTCGCTACGTTCGTCACCGGCGAGGCGTGCCCTGGCGATCCGAGCCGGACAGTTCAGGTCACGAACGACTTCGTCGCCGTCATCTCCTTCTTCGAGCTGAACGTCCGCGAGGGCACCCCGGTGCCGACCAACCAGGTTCCGGTGTGCACGGCCCGGAGCGGGTCCGTGACCGCGGGCTTGTCGGTGGATGTCGCCCCGTCGTGCACCGATCCCGACACCGACCCGCTCACCTACACCATCGCCGCACAGGGCACCAAAGGCACAGCCGCAGTGGTGGCCGGCCAGTTGCGCTACACGGCCAACACCGCGACGTCGGGCACGGACACGTTCACCTACACCGCTGACGACGGCCGCGGCGGGGTGTCCGCCCCGGCGACGGTGACGATCACGATCAACGCACCCGGTCTTGTCGGGCCGAAACTGAAAGTCGGGTCGGTCTCTGTCAAAGAAGGCACGGGCCGGGGAACCACGACGATGACCTTTACGGTCAGCCTCGACGCCCGCGCCCCAGCCGGAGGGGTGACGGTGCGCTATGCCACCTCGGACCGCACCGCGATCGCCGGCATCGACTACACCGCCGCCACCGGGACCCTCACTTTCGCCCCCGGCCAACGCTCCAAAACCGTCAAGATCACCATCACCCGCGACGCCCTCGCCGAACCCAACGAAACCTTGGCCCTCACCCTCCACAGCCCCGTCGGTGCCCGCCTCGGCACCGCCATCGCCACCGGGACCATCATCGACGACGACAAACCCAAAAACGACGACGACGACGACGACGACCGTCACCGGTAACAGCCAGCCCGGGATACGGCCGGCCGGGCGAGCAGCCGGCTCCACCGGCCGAGCCAGCCGGCATGTCCACCGACGCGCCCGCTGCTCCCGCAGCCACTCAGCGGCAACGTGATGCCTCGCTTCGGAGGGCCGGCGACGATGATGCGCCTACCTTGAGCCGATGGCAGCGCAATCCTTGTCGAGGTGGTCTGCCCGTACGTCACCGCCGTCGAAGGGTGTGTGGCGGCCGGGCAAGATGTGTGTGGCAACGAGTGGTGGAGCCGTCGTTGAACGGGCTCGCGTGCGATGACGCCGGCGGCATCGAGACACACGGGGGTTCTGTCATGGTCGAGTTCACCGAAATCACCAGCGGGTTGCGGTTCCCTGAGGGGCCGATCGCGATGCCCGATGGCAGCGTGATCCTGGTCGAGATGTTCGGGCCGTGCATCACCCGCGTTCATATCGACGGCACCAAAGAACTGTTGGCCGACATCCCTGGCGGGCCCAACGGCGCGGCGATCGGGCCCGACGGGGCGCTGTACATCTGCAACAACGGCGGCTGCTTCACCGCGGTCGACATGGATGGGATGTTGTCTCCCGGGACGTTCGATCCCACTCGCTACTGCGGCGGTCGAATCCAAACAGCTCGACCTGTCGACCGGCGTGCTGACCGATCTGTACACCGAGTGCGACGGGCACCCATTGCGGGCCCCGAACGATCTGGTCTTCGACGCGCACGGCGGGTTCTGGTTCACCGACCAGCGATATGACGAGCATCTGCTACGCGAAGGCCGACGACAGCTCGAACACCGAGGTGGTGCATCCAGTCGATGCGCCGACCGGCATCGGACTCTCGCCCGATGGCACCTAGCTCCTCTGGGCCGAGACCCACACCGGCCGCGTGTTTCAACGCGCGATCGCCGCCCCCGGCGTCCGCGCCCCCACGATGCCGCTTGACCCGACTGTTTGCCTCGCCGGTTGCCCGACTACCAGTTGCTCGACTCGCTCGCGGTTGATGGTGAGGGCAACGTGTGCGTCGCCACCTTGGTCAACGGCGGGATCCACGACGATCACGCCAGCTGGTGAGACGAGCCACCTCGCCACCGGCGATCTGTTGACGACCAACATCTGTTTCGGTGACAGCGACGGCAGCGGTGAGTACCGCGATGCGTACATCACCGTGTCAGGCACCGGCAAGCTGCTGCACATGCGCTGGCCCAACCGCGGCCTGCGCCTCAACTACCTGTAAGCGCGACAGGCGCTAGCATTGAGCAGGTGGAGCGCGTCGTGACCATCAAGTCGATGTACGACCCCGACGATGACTCGGCGTACTGGCTGAGTCGACCGCCGGCCGAGAGGCTTCGCGCCGTCGAAGAACTCCGACGCACCTACCACGGATGGACCGATGGATCTGAGCCGCGACTTTCACGAGTTCTTTTCATCACTCGAGCGTCATGAGGTTCGCTACCTCCTGATCGGCGGCTACGCGATGGCCGCGCACGGAGCTCCGCGCTTCACCAAGGACCTTGATATCTGGGTGTGGATGGATCCTGAGAACGCCGGGGCGATGCTCGCTGCCCTGGACGAGTTCGGATTCGGCGGTCTCGGTTTGACCGAAGGCGATCTCCTCGCAGACGACACGATCATTCAGCTTGGGTATCCGCCGCAACGAATCGACGTTTTGACCACGCCAAGCGGCGTGCGTTTCGAGGACTGCTGGGATGGTCGGCTGGAGATCGCCATCGACGGCCTGACGATCCCAGTGCTCGGGCTCCAAGGCTTGATCGACAACAAGACTGCCGCAGGCCGCGATCAAGATCTTGTCGACGTTCGAGTGCTACGGCGGCTCTTTGGGTCGGCCGGGTAGCTGAGGTAGAGGGTCGCCCGGCGACTGATGGCCGTCGCTCAACAGGCTGCGGGCGTGACGCCTGCAGCCCCGCGGTGACGACGGCCTCGATTCGGTCGCCAGAGCCCGGGTCGCGCTCAGCTGGTACCGGGGCGACCTGCTGCCCGACGAGAGATACTCCGAATGGGCGATCGTCCCCGCGAGCGGTTTGCGACAACGGCGACGGGCCCTGCTGGAGCTGCTGGTGATCGACGCTGAGCGCCGGCGGGATCTGTTGACCGGTTTGGACCTGGTCGAAGAGCTCATCATCGCCGACCCCGACGAGGAGCAGAACTACCTGTCGGGGGCTCGCCTGCTGATCGGTCTCGGTCAGGTCGGGCGCGCCCGCGGCTATCTGAAACGGGCCGACGCGGCGCTGACACAGCTCGAACTGGCGCGATCCGGCGACCACGACGACCTGCGCGTGGTGACCGGGTTGGGCTGAGGTTCGGGTGCCCAGCTAGGCGGCAGCTTGGCGGCAGCTTGGCGGCAGCTTGGCGGGGGACGTTCGGGGGACGGTCGCTGTTTACGGTGCGCTACATGGGACGAACCGTGGTGGTGCGCCTGGTGACCGGGGAACCGGCCAACGGCCAGTTGGCGGCCCGGCTCCACGACGTGGAAACCGGCGTCGACCAGATCGTGTGTGACGCCGACGAGCTCGTCGCCGCCCTCCACACCCTCGCCCAAGCACACAACG
>JANOKQ010000624.1:0-3301 GCA_031419375.1 Acidimicrobiaceae bacterium | reverse complement strand
GCCACGACGTGGTCGAGGTGTGAATCGCGCTCCTCATCACGGCGCTGTGCGATGGGCTCGGCTGGCGGCATCGGCTCGTTGACCGCGGACGCGTGAGCCACGATCACCGACGCGGCGCGTCGCGCTGCTGCAATTGCGGCGGTCGCATCGGCTCGCGCCTGATCGATCTCCAGCTCGAGGGATTGACGACGCTCCTGCATGAGCAGGCCGAGCTGCTGGCGAAGTTGCTGGCGGGCTTCATCATCGGGCTCCGCGATGGCAGCCTCGTTGACCGCGGCGCGAAACTCCAGCGACAGCAATGCGATTTCCGCGCGGGGAGGCAACGCCGGACTCCGGACGGAGAGAATGTTGCTCAGCATGGTCACTGGTGCCCCCCCGAGCCTGTCGGTCCGTTGGCGCCTCGGGCCACCTGTTGGCGAGCCTCGGACAGGATCCGGGCAACCTCGACACGCGCAGCCTCACGGATCGACGCGATATCGATGCCGTGCTGGCGCTCCATCTCGGCGAGAGCGTCCTGCGCTGCGATGACCTCGGCGTGCAGCGTTGCGTGGACTCCCGGCGCAAGGCGCCGAGCGGCGACCGCTCGCGACTTCACAGTTGAAATTTCGGCTTCCAGGCGCGACCGCTCCGCCTCGAACTCGTCTGGTGCGAACGTAGGCGAATTGGCGTGAGCGGCCGGTAGCCATACGGGATCCGCATCCGGCAAGGGAGCATCGGGTACAGCCGGGGGCTCCCACGAGGAGCCGTTGAATTGCGTCCCTCTCAGCCCGACCATGGCGTCACCACCCGATCCGTTGACATGAACGGCGCGCAGACGGACATCAGCGACAACCATGTGCGGCCCGTCTCGAAACGGTGGTTGGCGAGCCGGTGGCCCAAAATTTCCGGAACTCCTCGTCTGGTTCAAGGTCCCTGAAAAAGAGGTCGACACTGGGCCGTTCGGCGGCCACACCAACGGTCTCGGCATGATGCCAATTCGTTCGTTCGATGCGTTCGGTGCTCGTGCGCATGGGATCGAGTGAGTCGGCGAGCATGCCGAGCAACGTCTGCAGGTTGACCGAGTCGGCCTTGTCCAGGATCGCCACGATTGGCGCCGGCAGACCACGACTCGGTTCGCTCAAAATCGTCACGATCGGCTTGGTCACGATTGGCGGCGGCAGCGGCGGTCGCAGGCATGGCCCATCACTGCTTGCAGCTACGGATACATGGTTCTGAGCATCACACTGCAGCTCGCGGGTCGTGCTGTTCTCGCCGATCCTGCGGGCCTCGATCTGCGCCATGCGTTTCCGCATCGTTGCTTGGGCGCGTGCGATCTCAGCTTGACCCTGCTGGTTCGCATCACCCCACCACCCGTCGAGAAGCGATGCGAGATGGCCTTGCTGTGCGATGGCCGAGGATGCCTCAGCCGCGTCCCGGTCCGTCACGTCGGCAAAAGTTCCAGCGCGAGGGTCGGCTGCGGCGATGGCAGTCGTCGCGCCGAGGGTGGTCGTCGCGCCCACCCGCCCAACCTCTGCATCGATCTCGGCACGTCGCGTCATGATCAAACGTTGGGCGTCAAAAAATTGGTTGGTCAGCCGGCTGTGCGTCGCCGCCACGAAAGCCATTTGCCCCGAGTCGCGACTGAGTAACGAGGAGGCCGCGCGGATTGCGCCCAGGAAGCGAGCCTGCTCCGATCTCAACGATTTCAGGAATGCGTCGGCCTCCGCCGACGGGCCGGCCGGCAGGTCACCGACGCTGCTCGGCCGCGAAATGGTTTCCATGGGCGCGGATGGTATGGGCGACCGATGACACCAAAGTGAACGGCAGGTGACCACCTGGCAGCGATCAAGTTAAATCAGGAGCGCCTGCTTTGACGCCATAATCCGACCGACCGCAAGCACGACTCGCGCATAGCCCGTGTCAGGCCAGGATGCGGTTGACGATGGTCGCTCGCCGCCGTTGTCTCCGCGAGAGACCTCAGACCGCGGCGGCGGCTCGCTCGATGATGGTGACGGTGCCTGCGGTGCCGTTGACTTCGAGCAGGTCGCCGGTGTTGATCCGGCACGTTGGCACCGACGTCCCGACGACGCACGGGATGCCGTACTCGCGACTGACGATGGCGGCATGGGTGAGCGATCCGCCGGCATCGCACACACACGCCGAGATCAGCGCGAACGCCAGCGTCCAGTTGGGGCTGGTCGGCTCGCACACCAGGATCTCGCCCTCCTCTAGATCGCACAACGCATCAGCGCCCCCGGGTAGCGGTTCCAATACCACGTTCCGCCGACGTCGCCGCCGGCTTCGAAAACCGTGGCCGTGCAGCCGATCTGACGCAGCCGGTGGAGCATAAACATGCCGGCAAAGCCGACACCGATCACAACGACGTCGACGTCGAGATCCACGTTGAAATCGCTATCTGCTGGAGCCACGACCGGGTCGCGTCGGTGGTCGCCTGGTCTCACGGCGCCGAGGCTACTGCGTCGTGTCCGCACCATCCCTGGTCACCGAATGCCCGTCACGGGCGCTGCCATCATCGCCCGCTTGGCCACTACCTTCACTGCGACGCCGAGCCCACGGGATCATTCCGAGGCCGAGCGCCAATGCAGCGGCTGCGCCCCATGTGCCGGCATCGGCATCGATGTCGTCGAGCGACCCTGCGGCGACGAGCACGCCAAGAGTCGCGACGATCACCCCGAAGACAACGGAGATGGCATCAAATCGGTGACGGTTCATCGTCAGCCTCCTGTCGTGGCGGTCGGAGCGAGCGAGGTGGTCGTGGTCGGAGTTCCCGTGGGGTCGGACGCCTTGCCGGCGAGTTCGGCGCGAATCGCATGGAGATCGATGACCTCGGCCGCCGGTGTGATCAGCAGGCCTCGCGGCAGCAGTTGAAACTCACCGAACGACGTCATGATCGAGGCCGTACCGGGCCGGAGTTCCTGTTGCTCGCCCGCGACCACACGATCCGATGCGTCGATCACGGCTTCACCGCTGCCGAGCACGAACCACCCGTCGGACGTGACACCGACACCATCGGCGATGACAACGATTGCACCCGCGCCGACCGAACCGGCGGGCTGTGGCACAGGCAGCGTCACAGGTACCGGCACAGCTACCGTCACGTATGCCGTCTCGACACTCGGGGACGTGATGTTCACTGATCCGCGGCCGACCCACGCATGCACGGTGACATCGGGTTGGCCTGCTGGCCCGACAACGACGTCGGTCGTGGCCGCGGAGGCTCCATCGACGCGCACACTGCCGTTGGCGACGTGGGTGCGGACCAACACCGTGACGCCCTCGGCCACGTCGACGTTGATCTCCC
>JANOKQ010000623.1:0-3633 GCA_031419375.1 Acidimicrobiaceae bacterium | reverse complement strand
CAACGATTTCGGGCAGCTCGCCGATCCGGCGCATCGGTGTGCGCGATGCGATCCAGCGATCCATCCCCATTCCCTCCAGCGCCGGCCGCACCATGTCGGTGACGATGAAGCCCGGAGAAACCGAGTTGACCCGCACACCGCGGTCCGCCCACTCGCAGCCGAGCTGCATCGTGACGTTCCGCAGCGCACCCTTGGCGGCGGTGTACGCAATCACGTTCAACTCGTTTGCGCCGTGACCCATGATCGAACAGATGTTGACGACTGAGCCGCCGCCCGACGCCAGCATGTGCCGGCCGACCTCGCGCAGGTACATGAACGCACCGCTGAGATCGACTGCGAGTATCCGGTTCCATGTCGCCATGTCGAAGTGTTCCGGAGCGATCCCGCGCAGGTCGCTGACGCCCGCGTTGTTGATCAGCACATCGATGCGGCCGTGCCGTTCGACCGCAGTGTCGACGACTCGTCGGACGTCGTCCTCGATCGACACGTCCCCCGCAACGACCGTCACGTTTGCACCCGACGCGCGACACGTGTCGGCGACACCTTCCAGCAGATCGGCCGAGCGCGCGGTCAACACGAGGTCTGCGCCGGCCGCCGCAAACCCGTGTGCGAAGCCCTCACCGAGCCCCATCGACGCCCCGGTGATCAATACCGTTTTACCGCTGAAATCAAACACGTCTACCCCCACGTCGCCTATCCCGAACACGCAGTCTGGACTACCGGGGGGCACCGTCCGTCACCGGACCGGTACCCGACGCGCGGTTCCCCTGATGGCCGAGCGCACCGGAATCATGCGTGCGGAGTCAAGCCGCACAGTCAGGGGCCGATCGGTCGCTGGTTGGCGGGCCGGTCGAACGATCCCTGACGGAAGGCGGCGGCGTCGATCCCCATCGTGTCGGGGAGGTGCTCGACGACATCGCCGTGGTGGACGCAGACCCGGTGTGCGATGCGCCATTCGCCATTGCGACACTCGTAGGTGTCGAGGTACCGGCCGTACCACGTGGACAGTCGCCGCTGGTCCTCGTCGAAGAGGTAGCTCACGTTGTATGCCTCGCCCGACGCCGTCGCACCATCGGCGCCGATCTCGACGCGATGGTTGAAGATCGTGTGCATCGTCCACGCCCACCGGTCGTGGGTGCTGACGACCCGGTCGCAGAACGTCCAGGCGTTGCCCACGTACACCCCGTGATCGTCGGTCGCATCCGGCCAGTAGGCCGATTTCATCACCTCGCCATCGACGCGGTCGACGCCGTACGAGTAGCGGCGGGCCGCCTCACGGCAGGCTTCGATCGCCAGGAGCTGCTCGATCGTCGGGGTCGGATTGGATTGGTTGGTCATCGTGATCCTCTCATTGTCGTTTCATCGTGTCGGGTCGCACGTCGCGTGCAGGGCGGGTAGCCGGCATCAGACCAGCGTCCATCCGCCGTCGACTGCCAGGTTCTGGCCGGTGATGTAGCTCGCCGCGTCGCTCACCAAGAAGAGCACGGCATGACCGATGTCGGCTGGTGTGCCCTTGCGGCCGAGCGGCACGTTCGCTGACCGGCTCCGCATCAGCGGCCCCATCAGCCCACTCACCGACGGTTCTGCCGGCCAGAAGTGCCGGATCTCGCCTGCGTGCATCCGGTCGAGCGTGGGCACCGGTACGACACCGGGGCTCACCGCGTTGACGCGGATGCCGTGGGGAGCGAGATCGACCGCCAGGCTGCGGGAGAAGTGGATCGCGCCCGCTTTCGCCGAGTCGTACCCCGTGCCGAGGCACGGCAGCATCCCGTCGACGGATGCGATGTTCACGATCGCGCCGCCGTCGCCCTGGGCGACCATGCGCCGAGCTACCGGCTGACTGCAATTGAACAGTCCGGCCAAGTTGACATCGATCGAACGACGCCACGATTCGACCGACTGGTCGAGGATGCTGCCGGCCTCGTGGAACGATCCGGCGTTGTTGACGAGCACGTCGATGCGCGCACCGATGTCACGAAGCGTCGTGCGGCACGACTCGGCGTCGGTGACATCCAGCCTCACCGCAGTCCCGCCAGTCGCCGCAGCCACCCGCTCGGCGCCGACGGTGTCGATGTCGGCGATCACCACCTGGGCACCTGCTGCTGCCAGCGTTCTGGCGATGCCTTCCCCGATTCCGGTCGCCGCGCCGGTGATGATTGCGACCTTGCCAGTGAGGTCCAACAACGAAGCGATCGCACCGTCCATGAATCCGACGTTACGGACTCGGATGCTGCGGCTCCGAGTCGAACGACCTGGTGTGACACCCGCATGGTCCGCCACCTGTTCGTGCTCGGCACCACGGCCCCACCGGGCGGCCAACACCCGGCGAAACCCCGGTCCGTGACCATCATGCGCCACCAGGGCGCACGTAGGTCACAGACGAGCGGCCCGACGTGCGACCTGCGCGTGGGCGCTTTGGGTTAGCTCAGCCCGGCGAGAGGCCGAGGGTGTCGAGAATCAGCGAGGTGTAGAACTGCCGGCCGTTCGGGTTCAGGTGGAATCCGTCTCGGGCAAAGCAGTCGTCGACGCACTCGCTCGCACGCTGCTCCCAGTCGATCAGGATGACGTTGCCGCGAGCATTCGCGCCACCGGGTCCAAGCGCACGAAGGCGCTCGTTGTTGCTCGCAATCCATTCACGATTCGCCCGTACGGTCAGCACCAACACGTTCGGCACGCCGACGAGCGTGTCCATGAGCTGGTCGAGCTCGGCCTGGCTGACAGTACCGTTCGTGCCGAGGTGCACGATCACGGCGATCCCGAACACGTCCTGGTCCCTGAGCTTCTGCATCGTTGGGATCACGTCGGACAGCTGCCTGTTCTCGGCGGCAACGACGACGATCCCGGCCTTCGTCAGTTCCGGTGCTGCACCGAGCATGACGGAGTCGCCAATGGCAAGGTAAGCGACGGGCTCCGGCGGAAGCGTGGTCGTCACGGGCGGGGCGGTCGACGTGGTGCTCGATGGAGGCGTCGCTGGGGCCGTCACCACTGATGATGGTGTCGGGCCGAGGCTCGACGCCGTGGTGTCGGGGCTGTCGATCGAACCCAGCGACTCGCCGCTGATGACATCGCCGCTGACAAGGTCGCCGAGATCGGTGGTGGCCTCCTCGCCTGCCGCGATACTCCGCTCGAGGTCGGTCGGCTCCAGTGGCGCGGTGACGAGGCTGACCGTGCTGAACAGAACCAGAGCGGCGCACGAGGCACCTGCCGTCAGCATGATCCGGCGGGGAATCGGGTCGCGCTCCTCGCGCAACGCCCGCCACCACACGAGTGCACGGCCGGTCCGGATCGGTGTCTCGATCCATCGAAACGAGGCTTCGGTGATCGCCACGGTGGCCACCATGGCACCGGCGAACTCAGTGAGGGTGAGCGGGTTCCCGGCGACCTGGCGGATCATCTGATAGATGGGCCAGTGGTACAGATACAGACCGTACGAGCGTGTCCCGGCCCAGAGAAATAACGGGTTGCCGAGCACCGCACCGCTGCGTGCCGCCTGGTGAGTGACGGCGGCGATGACCAGGATCGTCAGTATCCCGGTCATGAAGAACCCGCCCCGAAACAGCATGGCGCCGGCACCGCTTGGCGTGACGAAATCAACCCACCACGTCATCGCACCCAACCCCACCAGACCCGCCC
>JANOKQ010000622.1:0-8946 GCA_031419375.1 Acidimicrobiaceae bacterium | reverse complement strand
CCCAAGATCCCGTCCGCAGCTACGCCGAGAAGTCGGGTATGCCGTACGTGAACGAGCGTTGGCTCGGTGGCATGCTCACCAACTTCGAGACCATCGCCAAGCGGGTCGCCAAGATGCAGGAATACGAGCGCATGCGCGTGTCCGGTGAGTTCGACGCGATGCCGAAGAAGGAAGCGTTGCTCCTCGGCCGCGAGCTCGAGAAGCTGCAGAAGAACCTGGGTGGCATTCGCGGCATGAACAAGCGTCCTGACGCGGTCTTCATCCTCGACACCAAGAAAGAACACATCGCCGTCACCGAGGCCAACAAGCTCGGCATTCCGATCATCGCTGTCGTCGACACCAACGTGGACCCCGATGTCATTCAGTTCCCGATTCCTGGCAACGACGACGCGATCCGGGCCAACGCGCTGATGAGCCGGGTGATCGCCGATGCGATCGAGGAAGGTCGCTACATCGCCAGCCGCCGCAACCCGCAAGTTGTCGCCGCCAAGCGTTCCGCAGACGACGAAGCCGCATTCGCTGCCGCGCAGCAAGACGCCCGCCGTCAGGCCGCCGCAGCGCAAGCCGAGCGCGAAGCCCGCTTGAGCGCTGGCAAGACAGGTGCCGCCGACGAATCTGAAGCAGCCGACGAATCTGAAGCAGCCGTCGAGCCCGCAGCAGCCGAGCCCGCAGCAGCCGTCGAGCCCGCAGCAGCCGAGCCCGCAGCAGCCGTCGAGCCCGCAGCAGCCGAGCCCGCAACTGCAACCGAGAGCTGAGCGGGGGCCAATGTTGTTCACCGCAAAAGACGTGCAGTCGCTCCGCCAGGCCACCGGCGCCGGGATGATGGATGCCAAGAAGGCTCTCGTTGCCAACGACGGCGACATGGAAGAGGCCAAGCAGTGGCTGCGCGAGAAGGGCCTTGCTGCCAGCGCCAAGCGTGACGACCGCGAAAACACCCAGGGCCTCGTTGCGCTCGTCATCGACGGATCCGTCGGGGCGATCGTCAAGTTGAAGTCCGAGACCGACTTCGTGGCCGGCAGCGACCAGTTCAAAGCCGAGGCCGACACACTGGCACGATTGGTGATTGCCAAAGGCGAATCCGCCGTTGCCGAACGCACTGCCGAGCTGGAGACGTTGCGGATCGTGCTCAAGGAAAAGATCGAGCTGGGCGACGTCGTCCGGATCGAAGCCGCCCCCGGCAACACCATCGACAGCTACCTGCACCTGCAGGGTGGGCGCGGGGTCAACGCGGTACTGGTCGAGATGTCCGGCGCGAGTGCTGAACTCGCCCACGACGTCGCAGTCCATGTGGCGTTCGCCCGGCCGAAGTTCCTCAGCCGCGCCGACATCCCCGCTGAAGTGCTCGACAAGGAACGCCAGACGCTCGAGACGATCAGCCGCAACGAGGGCAAGCCCGAGGCAGCCTTGCCGAAGATCATCGAGGGCCGCATTCAAGGGTTCTTCAAGGACGTGGCGCTGCTCGATCAGCCGTATGCAAAAGACGACAAGCACACGGTCGCGCAGGTCATTGGTTCGGCCAGCATCGTCCGGTTCGCCCAGGTCGAGATCGGCTGACCGCTGGTGACCTCGCCCCGATGGAAGCGAATCGTCTTCAAGCCATCGGGAGAGGCATTGGCCGGCACGTCGGGTTCAGGTCTTGACGGGGCCACCCTCGATCTCACCGCGCTCGAGATCATCGCCGTCCGGGAAATGGGCGTCGATGTCACCGTTGTCGTCGGTGGTGGCAACTTCTGGCGTGGGCGTACCGGTGCGATGTCGGGCATGGACGCCACCCAGAGCGACCACATCGGCATGCTCGGTACGGTCATGAACGCGCTGGCGTTGCAAGACTCGCTTGAACGTCACGGCCAGAGCACACGGGTACAGAGCGCGATTGAGATGCCCCGCATCGCCGAGCCGTACATCCGCCGGCGGGCGATGCGTCACCTCGAAAAGGGCCGCGTCGTCATCTTCGCCGCCGGTACCGGCAACCCGTTCTTCACCACCGATACCGCCGCTGCGTTGCGCGCCGCCGAGATCGATGCCGAGGCCTTGCTCAAGGGCACCCATTCGGGAGTCGACGGAGTCTACAGCGCCGACCCGCGCACGAACCCCGACGCCGTGAAGTACGACGAGATCGATTACCTCGACGTGATGACCAAAGACCTCAAGGTGATGGATGCCACGGCGATCGCATTCTGTCGTGACAACGCGATTCCGATCGTGGTGTTCGACATGTCTGCGCACGGGGCGTTGCAAGCGATTCTCGGCGGAAAGCGGGTCGGCACCATCATCCACCAGACAGTTCGGGCCGAGTATCGGCGTCGTCACGACGACGCGCCGTCGACTAGCCCGGCCGGATGACCCCAGGCGGCGCTCCACATCGGTACGCTGTGGAAGTGACCGAAGAAACGCTCCTTGAGGCTGTCGACAAGATGGAGAAGGCCGTCGAACACGTGCAAACGTTGTTCACCACCGTGCGGACGGGCCGGGCTACACCGGCGCTCGTGGAACGCCTGTGGGTCGAGTACTACGGCAGCACGGTCCCGTTGCAGCAACTGGCCGGCTTCCAGGTGCCCGAGGCCCGCCAGCTCGTCGTCAAGCCCCACGATCGCAACACCCTCGCCGCAATCGAAAAGGCGATCCGCGATAGCGACCTCGGCGTCAATCCCAGCAACGACGGGGTCGTCATCCGGATCAACTTCCCGGTGCTCACCGAGCAGCGCCGTAAGGAGTATGTGAAGGTCGTCAAGAACATGGCCGAGGACGGGCGTGTTGCGTTGCGCAACATTCGTCGTGACGCGCGCAAGCATCTTGAGGCGGCAGAAAAAGGCAGTGAGATTTCGGCCGATCAGTTGGAGCGGGCCGAGAAGGAACTGGAAAAGATCACGCACGACCACGTCGACATCGTCGACAAAGCGCTGGGGCGTAAGGAACAGGAACTGCTCGAGGTCTGATCGTGATTCTGAACACGATCGAGTACAAGTCGCGCAGCGAACACGTTGGGGGCACACAATGAGCGATGACGTCTGGCGACGGGGACGACGAGATGACGAAGACGATTTCGGCCCGCCCCTGTTCGACGATATGACCAGCGAGCTCGATCCAAGTGACGAGCTGTCGTTCGGCACCTCCGATACGGGACCGTTGCCGCACTGGACCGCTGCCGCCACGGGTGAAGTCCCCAACATGGTCACCCAGGCCCACGAGATCGTGCCGGATCAGACTGGCGAACTCGATGTGTGGTCCACCTTCGCCGATGATCCGCCGGTTCCCGTGTGGAGCGACGACCCCGATCCGACCGGCGATGTCGAAGTCCCAGCGTCGCTCGATGTCGACGACAGCAGGTTCGGTGCGGTGGCGCTCGATGCGCCGGGTGACGACGAGTCGGCGGAGATCCCGCGCCGAGGTCCGGGTCGGATCACCATCGGAACCGATCCCACCGACGACCGGATGGGTCGGCCAATGCCGAAGAGTCGCAGCCGATCGAACCGCTCCGAGCCCGTGCGTGGAACGCAGCGGGGTCGTCCCAGCGGCCCGCCGTCGAGCCGCGCCACACCGCCGGTGTCGGCACCACGCGACATGCCCACCGCCGTCGCGGTTGGATTGATCATCGCCGCGGCGTTCATCAGCGCACTGCTGTTCCGGCCATGGGCCGCACTTGCGATCGTGGTCGCCGTCGTCGCCCTCGCGTCAGTTGAGTTCTTCGACAAGGTCGCCGAGAAGGGCTACCGGCCGGCCACGGTGGTTGGCATCGTCGCCTGTACCACGCTGCCGTTGGCGACGTACTGGGTGGGTGAACGCGCGTTGCCGTTGGTGTTCGTCGTTGCCGTTGCCGCCGGGTGCCTGTCGTTCATCACTTCGCCGGGTCTCGAATCGAGTCCGATGCCGAACATGGCGATCACCACGCTCGGCATCGCTTGGATTGGGTTGATGGGATCGTTCGGGGCATTGATCCTGTCGGCATCGAACGTCACCTTGTTCAATGCCGTCGGATTGACCACCGACGTCGGCACCGACACGATGTTCCTGCTCGCCCTCGGTGTGGTCGTCAACGACATCGGAGCGCTGGTCATCGGTTCTGCCGCCGGCCGCACTCCGTTGCGCCAATGGATCAGCCCCAACAAGACGGTCGAGGGATTTATCGGCGGCACGTTGTTCACTGTGATCACGATGGTGGTGGTGGGGGTCAGCGACAGCAGCGATACCTGGAACAGCACCGGCGACCTGATCATCCTCGGTGTCGTGATCGCGATCACCGCTCCGCTCGGGGATCTCACCGAGAGCATGTTCAAGCGCAACCTCGAGATCAAGGACTTCGGCAGCATCGTCAAGGGCCATGGCGGCGTGCTCGACCGTTTCGACGGCTTTCTGTTCACCCTCCCGGCTGTGTATTATCTACTGCTCGTCCTCGAGCCCTGGGCCACCCTCTAACCCGAGCCTCAACCCCAGCCACGGCGGCACCGGCCCCAGCCTGCGGCGGCCCCAGCCCCAGCCCGAGTCTCCGCGTGTCATCCGAGTCTCCGCGTGTCATCCGAGTGTGGGGTGTCCGCCCGAGTGGTGAGCGCCCGGACGGGTGGGCGCTCGACACTCGGATGAACTCGGTTCACTCGGATGACACGCGGACTCGGATGACACTCGAGGCTGCCGTCATTTCGGGGTGTCCGGCTGACACACTGGACACATGAGCGTGGTTCGGGTTGCCATTGCCGGCAGTAGCGGCAGCATCGGAACCCAGACCCTCGACGTGATCCGCTCCGAGCAGGGTGCCTACCAGGTGGTCGGTCTCGGCGTCGGCTCGTCGGTCGAGGTGCTCATCGCCCAAGCGCTCGAGTTTCGCCCCCCCGTCGTCGCCGTTGCCGACCCGAGTCGACGAGCCGAGGTGGCTGCGGCGCTGCCGTTCGCCGAGGTCGTCGGCGACATGGCCGATTTGGTCGCGGGTGCCGATGTGGTGGTCAACGCGGTCGTCGGTTTCGCTGGGCTGCCAGTCACCATCGCCACGCTGCGAGCCGGGAAACGGCTGGCACTGGCCAACAAAGAGAGCCTCATCGCCGCTGGCCCGGTGGTGCAACCTCTGCGGTCCACACCGGGTGCCGAACTGGTGCCCGTCGACAGCGAGCACTGCGCTGTGCACCAGTGCCTGCGGTCGTCGGCGAACGCCGATCGAGAGGTTTCTCGGGTTGTGCTCACCGCCAGCGGGGGACCGTTTCGCGGTCGCGACGCAGCATCGTTGTCCGACGTCGACGTCGACGCCGCGCTGGCCCACCCAACGTGGAAGATGGGGCCGAAGATCACCATCGATTCGTCGACATTGATGAACAAGGGCCTCGAGGTGATCGAGGCGCATGAGTTGTTCGGCACGTCGTTCGACCAGATTGAGGTGGTCGTGCATCCGCAAAGCGTCGTGCATTCAATGGTCGAGTTCACCGACGGATGCACGATGGCGCAGCTGAGCATGCCCGACATGCGTCTACCGATTGGCTACGCGTTGGCCTACCCGAACCGCATCGGTACACCGTTCGGGCGGATCGACTGGTCACAGCTCGGTCGGCTCGACTTCGAAGCTCCCGATCTGGCCACGTTCCGTTGCCTGTCGCTTGCGTATGCGGCCGGTCGCTGCGGGGGTACCGCACCGGCGTGGCTCAGCGCAGCGAACGAGGTGGCGGTCGAGGCGTTCCTTGCGGGCGCGCTGCGCTGGCCGCAGATCGCCGATGTGTGTGATGCAGTGCTTCAGGACCACGACGGCGGTGCCGATGACACAGTTGGCGACATCATCGCTGCCGACGCCCGCGCCCGCGATATCGCCGCAAAAATGATCTCGGAGGTCACCACATGAACCAGACGCAGATACCGGTGTTTCCGCCGCCCGCTCAGGGTGAGACCACCTACACCAAGTTCCGCAACGAGATCCTTGCCGGCGGCGCCAGCGAAGAACCCGGTGCCAACGACCTCGTCGGCGGCCTCCGTGGCGCGATCGGGATCGGGGTGATCGTCGCGTTGCTGGGCCTGCTCGCGTGGTGGAGCGTGTGGTCGTTCGTGTTCGTGGTGCTGCTGCTCGGGTGCATCTTCTTGCACGAACTGGGCCACTTCATGACCGCCAGGTGGACCGGGATGAAGGCCACCCAGTTCTTCTTGTTCATGGGGCCGAAGCTGTGGAGCTTCCGCCGGGGCGAGACCGAGTACGGCATACGCGCCTACCCCCTCGGGGCGTTTGTGCTGATCATAGGGATGAACAACCTCGACGATGTCGATCCGGCCGACGAGCCGCGGGCCTACCGATCCCAGACCTACCCGCGGCGGATGCTCGTCATCTGCGCCGGCTCGATCATGCACATGCTGATCGCGATCGCACTGCTCTTCGGCGTGTACTCCACCAAGGGTCAACTCGAAGGCACCGGGCGGGTCGCCGTCGCCCGGGTTGCCGACGCCGGCCCGGCCGCCGAGGCCGGCGTGCTTGTCGGCGACGTGATCGTGTCGCTCGATGGTGTGGCGATGTCGTCAGCTGATCAGTTCGTCTCGGCGATTCAGAGCAATGCCCCTGCCGACGTGGTGTCGCTGGTGATCGAGCGCGGCGGTGCCCAGCAAACCGTCGAGGTCGGCCTCGGCAGCAACCCCAACGCGGGGCCTGATCTCGGGAAGGCCTACTTCGGCAGCAACTCGGGGGAACTCAACGATTGGCAGGGCATGTCGATCGGCGACGCCGCAACCAGCAGCGTCGCCGACCTCGGCGACGCCGCCTGGCAGAGCGTCCGCGGAGTGGTCACCGTGCTCAATCCGGTCAACATCTTCTCGCACCTCGTGGGCTCGAACACCGATCCATCGACGCAACCGACCACCGTGGTTGGGGTCAGCCGATTCAGCAACCTCGTCGGCGGCGAAACCGGTTTGGCCGGCATCTTGATTCTGCTCGCGGGGGTCAACGTGTTCGTTGGGTTGCTCAACCTGTTTCCCGTGCTGCCCTTCGACGGTGGACATGCGGCGATTGCCACATATGAGCGGTTGCGCAGCCGGCGCGGTCGTGCCCCGTACCGGGCCGATGTGGGAAAGATGATCCCCGTGGCGTTGACAATGATGGGCCTGCTGGTGTTTTTGATGCTTGCCGGGCTGTACCTCGACTTCGCCCGCCCGATCGGCTGAGCGGCGAAGCGCTCGGGTCGGTGGCACACTGAACGCGTGACTGAACCCGAGAATTCCCCTCGATTCGCGCGTCGTGCGACGCGCCAGATTCACGTCGGCAAGGTGGCCGTTGGCGGCGACGCGCCGATCACGGTGCAGTCGATGACGATCACCAAGACCTCCGACGTCGAGGGCACGCTGCAGCAGATTTACGCGCTCGCCGCCGCGGGCTGCGACATCGTCCGCTGCACATGCAACGACGCCGAGGCCGCCGAGGGGCTGGCCCAGATCGTGCCTCGTTCGCCGATCCCGGTGATCGCCGACATCCACCACCAGTACCGCATGGCGCTCGCCGCGATGGAAGCTGGAGTCCATGGGCTGCGTCTCAACCCGGGCAACATCCGCAAACCCGAACACATCAAAGCGGTCGCGTCCGAGGCCAAAGACCGCGGCCTGTCGATCCGCATTGGGGTCAATGGCGGGTCGCTCGATCCCGCGCTGTACGAGAAGTGGGGCGGGATCAAGCCCGAGGCCATGGTCGAGAGTGCGATCCGCGAGATGGCTTACTTCGACGAGGTCGGCTTCGACCAATACAAGATCAGCGTCAAGGCGTCGAACGTGCCGTTGATGGTCGAGGCCTACCGTCAGCTCAGCGAGGTCACCGACGCGCCGCTGCACCTCGGGGTGACCGAGGCCGGGCCGCTACCGGCGGGGCTGTTGAAAGCGACTGCCGGAATCGCCACGCTCCTGCTCGAAGGCATCGGCGACACCATCCGTTACAGCCTCACCGCCGATCCGGTGGAGGAGGCCAAGGCGGGACGTCAACTGCTGGAATCGTTGGGGCTGCGTGAGCGCAAGAACGTCGACCTGATCGCCTGCCCCAGCTGTGGCCGGGCCGAGATCGACGTGATCGACGTTGCCAATCGGGCGATGGAGGCCTTCGGTGATCGCAAGATCCCGTTGCAGGTGGCGGTGATGGGCTGCGTGGTCAATGGCCCCGGCGAAGCCCGTGAGGCCGACATCGGTATCGCCGCCGGCAACAAGCGTGGCCATCTGTTTGTGAAGGGCACGAACGTGGCGGTGGTCGCCGAATCAGAGATGGTCGACGCGCTGGTGGAATGGGCCGAGTTCATCAACGAACACGGCACCGACGCAGCGATCGCCCGCGCCGATGTGGCCAAGGCCGAACGCGAGGCCCGCCTCGATCGCAGCAAACTGCTCGCCGACCAGGGCGACGATGCCAACCACGCTGACGAAAAGATCGTCCAGATCCGCAAGACCGTCGCAAGGTCCTGACCGACAGTTCATCATCAGCGTTCCTCCACGCGGAACACGGTGGCGTGCCCGTGGAGCGTGAGTCGCTCATGATCAGCGAGGTACGCGGCCTCGCCAGCTTCGAGACAATCGGTGGAGCCAGCGGTGCAGATCAGCAGTTCTCGGCCGACGGAGCGGTGCTCGAGCGTCCCGTCGAATTCGTAACGCCACAGCCGGAACGGGGTGTCCGGCGTGTTGTAACACCACCGGCCCGGTTCGGATTCTGCCGCCACCGTCACCGGGTTGAGCAGCGGGTCGTAGTCGATCACGTCGAGCAGTTCGCCGACGTCGATGTGTTTCGGAGTGAGCCCACCGCGCACCACGTTGTCGCTGGCCCCCATGATCTCGATGCCGACACCCGAGAGGTACGCGTGGAGATTGCCGGGAGCCAGGAAGATCGCCTCGCCGGGTTCGAGTGTGACCCGGTTGAGTAGCAGGGTCACCGCCACACTGGGATCGTGCGGATACCGGCCGGCCAGGTCGGCCACGAGCTGGGCCTCGCGCGACGACGCGTGTGACGGGGCGCGCTCGGACGCG
>JANOKQ010000621.1:0-6981 GCA_031419375.1 Acidimicrobiaceae bacterium | reverse complement strand
CCTTCGGCGTTGAACGACTCCACGCCCAGGGCAACTCGTGTTTCGAACGGGCGCGTTTCGCGCAAACGCACTGCGAGGTACATCGTCGTCACCGCCGTGACGCCGCGGTCCGGCGCCGGAATACTTCGCCAGTTGCGGCGGTCAACGCGACCAACCATGCGAGGCCGAGCAGTAGAAACCGCAGCTGGTCGAAGTGTTCGGTGAAGGCTCCGTCAATCATCACCCGGGAGGCGCCGCGTGCTGGCAGGAAGGCACCCCATGCAGGAGGACCAGATGGCAACATCACATTTTGACCGAGTCCGACGTCGATGAATGCGAGCAGCAGCATCAGGTACAGACCGCCGATACGGCCAGTGAGCGGGCCGATGAGGACGCCGAGCACGGCGTAGGTGAGCGCGATGAGCAGGTTGGCGGCGGCGAACACAACCCATTGACGAGGCGGGTACCACGCCCCGGACACGGCGGCTGCGACGGCGGTGGTGAGCACGGTCGCCCCTGCCACGACACCGAGGCGGCCGGCGAGCACCTCGCGAGACCGAAACCCGGCCAGTACCAGCCGCCGGTCTCCGCCAGCAGAGCCGGTCACGACGAACAAGCCCGTCAGACCGGCCAGGAACGCCGACGTCACTGGCACCATGGTGGCCGCGTGAATGCGACGCTCTGACAGGAACGCTGTGAAATTCCGGCCGTCCTCGATGAGCGCAATGGGCCCGGGCACATCGAGAGTCACGCTGACGGCCATGCCGATGAAGATGGTGGGGACGACGACCAGCAGCGCCCAAAGGACCCGGTTGCGGCGGTGTTCGCGCATCCCCGAACGCAACACAGCAATCAGTCGTACGCAGACTGGAAAGCGTCGTCGGGCTGGCGTCGTTCGGGCGGCCGCCGCGGACCGAATCGTCACAGGGTCGACCGGCGGGAGGAACGACGCAGCCGGTTGCACCACTTCCGACGGCGTCGGCCTGCTGGCCGACTTGGCTGTCGAGGCGCGCGGTGCGGGTGCCAGCCTGGTCGTAATGACGAGACGGACGATGGCAAGAGTCGACAGGCCTGCCGCCCAGACAAACGACCAGCCAACATCGCCGAGGGGTCCCGCGTGACCGGTGGCCTGCCCAGTGAGTAGAAGAGTCGGGAAATGCAGAGGAAACAGTCGTGTCATCACAGAGGGTCCGGATCCCATCGCCGGCCCGAGGAACACGTCGAACACCCACGCCAACGTGACCAGCAGGGCACCGTTCATTTCTGTGTGGACGATCGTGCCGACGAAAACGCCGAGGGCGAGGTAGATGATCGCGATCAGTACCGTGCCGGCGACGGCCCGAAACGGGTCGGTGATCCCGGTTCGTGCCGCCAGCGCCACGAGACCTCCGGTGGCAGCCAGCATGGCCAGGCACAGCGACGCACCCAGGCGCCCAGCCACGACGGGGACCGATCGCCCGCCGGCGGCGGCAAGCCGGCGATCCGTGGCGCGGGCCCCCGTGACTTGGAAGAACCCGGCCAGTCCGGCCAGTGCTGCGGCTGCCCACCCGGCGGTGGCCGCTTCGATCTGGGCACGATCACCGGATCCACCGAACAGTTTGGAGAAGTCGGCCAGCGACGGGCCCCAGACGAAGACGATCACGACCGGAACGACGACAAGGAACACGAGATTGAGGGGTCGACGGGTGTAGTCGGCCACGGCACGTTTGCCGACGAGCGCAATCATGGTGCTCATTGCATTGTTCGTCCGTCGCGTAGCTGCACGATGCGGTCGAAGCGCTCTTGGTCGGCCACGAAGTGGCTGATCACCACCACGCTGCGTCCGCTGGCACGCCGTTCGGCGGTCAGGTCCCAGAACCGTAAATAGGTGTCCCAGTCGAACCCTGCATACGGTTCGTCGAGCAGGAGGACTTCTGGGTCGGCGAGGAGCGCAATCGCCAGGTTCAGCTTGGCACGGGTGCCGCCGGAGAGTTCTGCGACCTGGGACTTGCGCCATCTGTCGAAGCCCAGTGTGGAGTACAGGGCATCGGCGGCGTCGTTCACCGCTTGCTCGTCCATGCCGTAGGCGACGCCGAACAGCTCGAGGTGCTCATCGCAGGTCAACCGCTCATACAGCACTGGTTCCTGCGGGCAGTACCCGATCCGGCCCGAGACCTCCACCGTCCCGGCGTCGGCCGAGAGAGCACCGACGAGGATCTTCATGAGCGTGCTCTTGCCGGATCCGTTTTCGCCGACCAAGCCGACCACTTGACCGGTGCCGACGGTCAGATCGGCACCGCGCAGCACAGGCACTTCTCGTCGGCGCGGCCAGATCCCGCGCCGGTACGACTTGGTGATCCCCGTGGCGATCAAGCCTGCGCTGGTGCCGACAGAAGTCGACGTGGGGCGCTCGGTCGTCGCCAACGTGGTGAGCTTGCTCATCGTGCATCCCTCGGAGTAAGTGTCTTCGATCTAGGATGGCATTTGGTACAGACAGGGTCATCCGGGCGAATTCCCCAATACGGTGCGGCAGACTACGGACTGCGCACTCTCAGGACTGTGCCTACGCTCGATCTGAATCCCACCAAACCCAGTGGGATTCAGTCAAACCCCCGACACCGCTGAGCGCAGCGCCTGCGGTGAAGCTCGCAGTAGCGGAGAAGCACACGATTACAGTCCTGTCCTGGCGTCGACGGGCGCGAGTGGGATCTCGACACCGGTGACGCGATCGAGCGCATCTTCGGCCCGTCCAGGTCGGCATTCGTTGTTCTGGTTGACGGATCGCGAGCGGGCCAGGCGAGACCACCTGCCAAGCCGACAAGGACAAGCGCGATCCCAGCTAGTTCGCGGCCTGTTGGGTACTCGCGAAGCGCGATGGCACTGAATGTCAGACCGAACACCGGCGTAAGCAATGTCCAGAGGGCAACAGCGGCGAGCGGCGCTCGTCGAACCTCCGTGAACCACAAGACGAATGCGCCGGCCGTCCCGACGAGCGCAAGGAACGCCAGCGCGGCGATGAATCGGGGTGTCCAGTTGACCGCGGGTGCTCCTTCGCGTATGAACGCGAGAATCGAGAGTCCGGCGCCGCCGACGATGAAGTGCCATGCGCTGACGACGACGACGTCGATGTCATGCATTCGGCGCGCAAGGACTGTTCCTGTGGTGATAGCGGTGGCGGCGAGTAGTGCGAGGGCGGCGCCACTCGTCGTCCCGAGTGATGCGGAGGCGGTGATCGCCAAGCCGATGAAACCGACGGCTGCGGCGACGCCTGCGGAACGGCGAGGTCGTTCGCCGAAAAGCCACCAGGCAGGTAGGAGGACCAGGAGCGGCTGCGCGTTCGACAACACGGCCGCGACACCGGCGGAGAGTGCCTCGGCAGCGGCGAACATGGCGGCGAACGCAATGGTGACGTTGAATAAGGCGAGAAGGCCGATCTGGTTCCATGCGGCGACTCCGTGCGGGCGGGGTCGGTGTTGGGTGTACGCGACGCCGACGAGCGCAGCCCCTGCGAGCAACGAGCGGAATGCCGCGAACCAGAGGACCGGGGCGTCTCGCAACCCCCAGTCGATGGCGACGAAGCACGAGCCCCACGCGGCGGTGACGAGAAGCATCCGCGTCGGTCTCGGCCGAGCGAGGAGGGTGGCAGTCATACGGCGCCGTTCACGGTTCGCTCATCGCCCGGGGGTGGCCAGCACAGCGGCCCGGCCGGCATGAGCGGACGACGACGTCATCGATCGTTCGGGCGACCGCGCACCGTGGGCGGCGGCGGCCCAAGTGGCCGACTTCCGCTGTGGTCCATGCCGTCGTGGTCCATGCCGTCGTGGTCCATGCCAGCGTCGGTCTGTCCGTCGTGGTTCATGCCACCGTGGTTCATCCCACGCATCATCAGCGCCATCATGGCGGTGCAGGCGACTGCTGCGAAGATGAAGCTGCCGCCGACGACTCCGGTTGCGACGAGAACGATCGCGATCACCAGCATCGGAATGCAGCAGGCGATCATCATCAAGCCATGTCTTCCGCCTTGTTTCCGGGCTCCGGGGGGCGGAGGCTGGATGTGCTGGGTTGGGCGGTCGATCATGCCGACCCGCGCAGTGACGCCGGTACGTGCCCAAGGCGTTGATAGAGCGGGCAGTGTCCGAGGGCACCTGTGATCACGAGATCGAGTCCAGCGGCGATGAGGAGTATTTCGAGAACCACCGCGAGTGCCGAGCCAGCCGAAACGAGCAGCACCACACCGACGATGACTGCGGCGAGGCCGAGTACGATCCGGCCGCCGCGCTCGACCGGGCTGATGTTCACGGCAAGCCTTCGTTGCCGGGAAACAGCGAATCCACTGGTCGCATCGGTCGCGGCTGGGGTGGTGAGATGTTTCGTCGGATGGCCTTGGGTGTTCATGATGAACTCCGCGCCGCGGGGTGTTCGGCGTTGTCGTCAGCGGACCACCGGGACGTCTCATCCTGAGCTCCGCCGCAGTATTCCGCGGCTTTGGTGACCGTCGGGATCTGAGTAGCGAGAACAATCCTCTCGTGATGATCGTGGTTGTGGTGTTGATCGTCGTGGTTGCAGCAGCAGCCACCGTGTTCGCCGGCCATGTGTCGCTCCTTCGTCAGGGACCAAGAATTGCTTGGTGTGATCATCTTGATCCCAGCTGTCGTGTGCGGCATCCGCTGCCGCTACGCATTCCGACTTCGGGGATCCCGTACATGATGGCAAGGGCGAGTGCGTGGCTCCTGCGGCCGATGCATGGTTCTGCGTAGTAGTCCGCAACCGAACAGTCAGTACACACGGATGCGGACTGTGCCTCGATCGCCGATGCTGAATCCATGCACCAGTCAAAACAGACCGACATCCCGCAGACGTTGGTGGGGATCTCGTTCGAGAACGCCTTCCGTGCCCAAGAGTTCCTCGTCGCCGCGAGCGGTCTCGCCGCCGCTGGAAAGCTGAAGCTCAAAGACGCAGTCACGGTTGTCAAGGACAACTCCGGCAAGACGGTCGTGCACGAAACCCTCGATCCCACACCGGTGCGCTCTGCGCTATCGGGCGCGATGTGGGCCGGCCTGTTCGGGCTCATTCTGGGTGGACCCGTCGGCTGGATCGCGGGATTGGTGGTGGGTGCCGGCGCAGGCGCCGCTACAGCCAAAGTCATGGACCTCGGCGTTCCCGACGAGTGGGTCACCTGGTTTCGGGATGCAGTCCAACCTGGCACCGCTACGGTCGCGCTGCTAGTGGAGGACCTCGACCGGAACGCGCTCGTCGCCGAAGCAGCCCGGTTCACCGGTGCCGAACTGGTCTACGCCAACCTCGACGACGCGACCATCGAACGAGTCAGGGACGCCTTCGCGAACCATGATCCGGTCACCCCCCACAGCGTTTGAACTTGCCCGCCGTGGATGCGTTCGTACCAGCATCGGCTCATGCGCCAGTGGAGCAGCCTTACCCGCGACCTCCAGCGATGCCGACATGAGCTGCGCTGTCGGCGTACAGGGGCGCGATCAGGTGGCCTGCATGCCGTGCGTGGCGCAACTCAACTCGCCAGCGGACCGACTCGCCGCGTTACTCGCGGTCATCGCGGCCGAAACGGAGCCGATCGTGACGCTGACACATCTACTCCAACTCTGCCGTGACGAACACGTGGTCCTGTGGGAGCGAGTCACCGATCCCGACTGTCAGGACCAGGTCGCTGCCAACCTTGTCCCGCTTGGGCGAGAAGATCTCTGCCAACCAAGTGAATCCGACGCTGGACAAGGCGACGCGACTCCTGCTCGCCACGTCGCTCGACTCGACGACGGGCGTCTCGCCAGTGGTCGTCGCACATGCCTCGCCCAGTTTCTTGACGATCATTACGCACACACGTTCACGCAATTCTTCCGTGATCGCAGCCCCTACCAACCGGCGATCGGCGATCCAATTCCGCTGGACTTTCCGAATTTGCGAGCGCTGACGCCCATGCCGTTCACGTCGCCCCCGTGGCGGCTCGGCGGAGACTGGGCGGTGCAATACCGACTGGTGTTCGACTACAGCCTTGCCGACGCCCTTGCCGGACTCATCACCGCCGACACGGTGATCGCGACCTGCCACCCGAACCGCAGCGTCACAGAGTTCTCGCTCCCCGCAACCTGCGTGGTCGGACGTTTCCGATCCGACCGATCGACCTCGACCGACAACGCAACGAGATCAACCGGCTCATCGGCATAGCCGTCGAAGCTGGCGCAGACATCGTTGTGCTTCCCGAACTGTGCGTCACCGAGGAGCTCGCCACCGAGCTCCAACACTGGGTACGGCGCCCAAACGGACCTCGGCTCCTCGTCGTCGGCAGCTATCACCATCGACATCGCGACGAGGTCGCTCCGCTTTCGCACCGAAAGCGCAACACCGCGCTGGTCGAGGTTGTCCCGCTTGTTGTTGTTGGTGTGGTGTACCTAGATATGACTTTCATCGTCGGTAAGAAGCAGGACGGCAAGACCTACTACTACCTGGCGGAGTCGGCACGGGTTGGGGGTAAACCGCGGATTGTCTCGCAGCGCTACTTGGGTTCGGCAGAGGAGATCGCAGCCCGTCTGTCTGAGACCTGGCCCGGCGAACCGGACCGCACACGACATCTCGCGTTCGGGGATCTGGCCGCGGTGTGGGGCATGCTCGAGCGCCTTGGTGTCGCCGAGATCATCGATGACGTGGTCGGGTCGCGCCGTGGCGATGCCCGGGCGTCGGTTGGCACCTACATCGCTTTGGCGGTGGCGAACCGTCTAGTGGACCCCTGCTCCAAGCTCGCCTTCGCCAAGTGGTGGGCGACCACCGGCGCTTCTGGGACGCGATGGACGCCATCTCCGACAACCACCTCGAAGAGATCGAGCGGCGCGTCGTGACCCGGATGGTCGAGGTCTTCGCCGTGGACCTGTCCGGGCTCGTCTTGGACATGACGAACTTCGCGACCTACATCGACTCGGGCAACGACCGCGCCCCGATCGCCCAACGAGGCCACGCCAAACAGAAACGCACCGACCTGCGCCTGGTCGGTCTCGGGCT
>JANOKQ010000620.1:0-5969 GCA_031419375.1 Acidimicrobiaceae bacterium | reverse complement strand
TTACGCAATGAACCGGCGATGTCGGTGGTGGTGAGATCGAAGAAACCACCCTCGTCGAGCGGCACCGGTGCCATACCACGCTCGGGAGTGGCGAAGTAGAAGAACTCGATGTCGGGAGCCACGTAGAAGGTGAACCCCATCTCATGCACGATGTCGAGTTGGCGGCGCAGCACCTGACGCGGATCGCCGTTGAACGGCGTGCCGTCGAGGTGGTGGATGTCACAGAACACGCGAGCTTCGGCTGATTTCGGATCGCCCCACGGCAACACCTCGAAGGTGTTCGGATCGGGGATCGCCAGCACGTCGCTTTCCTGGACGCGGCTGAAGCCATCGATCGACGAGCCGTCGAAGGTCATCCCATCCTCGAGCGCGTTCTCCAGCTCGGCCGGGCTGATCGCGAAGCTCTTCAAGTTGCCGAGGACGTCGGTGAACCACAGGCGCACCAGGCGTACGCCTCGTTCCTCGACCGTGCGCAGCACGTAGTTGCGTTGGGCGTCGAGCATGGTCATCGGTTCCAGTCTTGTCGGTGCAGATCAGGCGGGTGAAAAACGAACGGGAGGTCGGCGATCTGCTCGCCGACCCCCCGGGTTGTCGCTTGCTGGTTGCCGGAACTCAGGCGGCGCCGCACACGCTTTCGAGGATCAGTCGCGTGACCACGTACGGATCGGCGTTGGCGTTGGGGCGGCGGTCTTCCGCGTAGCCCTTGCCATCTCGGGCGACCTGCCACGGGATGCGAATGCTGGCACCGCGGTCGGAGACGCCGTAGCTGAACTTGTTGTACGGGGCGGTTTCGTGCGCCCCGGTGAGGCGGCTGGCGATGTCGTCGCCGTAGCCCTTGATGTGCGCGTCGATCCGCTTGCCGATCGCCTTGCATGCGGCCTCGATCGCCGGGTAGCCGTCGCGCATCGCCTTCGTGCTGAAGTTGGTGTGTGCGCCGGCCCCGTTCCAGTCGCCCTTTTGCGGCTTGGCGGCGAACGAGATGACGATGTCGTAGTCCTCGGCGATGCGATGCAGCAGCCACCGGGCGACGATGAGCTGGTCGCTGACGGTGATTGCGTCGGCCGCGCCGATCTGGAACTCCCACTGGCCGGGCATCACCTCGGCGTTGGTGCCTTCAATCATCAACCCGGCGTCCATGCATGCCTGGGTGTGTTCTTCGATCACCTCGCGGCCGATCACCCGGCCGGTACCCACACCGCAGTAGTACGGACCTTGCGGGGCGGGGAAGCCACCGCCATCGGGGAAACCGAGAGGGGTGCCGTTGGGCTTGAGCATCGTGTACTCCTGCTCGATGCCGTAGATCATCTCGTGCTTGGCGTACTTCTTGGCCACCTTCTCCAGCGGGGCGCGGGTGTTGGTGGCATGGGGCTTGTCGTCGACGGCGTTGTGCACATCGCACAGCACCAGAATGTTGTGGCCTCCGCGGATCGGGTCCGGGCAGGTGAACACCGGCTTGAGCATGCAGTCGCTGTGGGCACCGTCGGCCTGGTTGGTGGACGATCCGTCGAAACCCCAGATCGGCGGCTCCTTGCCGTCGGCGACAATCTTGGTCTTGGAGCGGAGCAACGGTGTCGGCACATTGCCGTCGATCCAGATGTATTCAGCTTGGTAAGCCACGACGGTTTCCTTTGGGTTGTGGTTCCTCGGACGCGCAGTCGCTCCGAGGAGAAATTCACGGGCGGCGGAACTGTTGCAGGAAGTCGTTGCCCATGCGTTGCCCGAATGTGAACGCTGTGTGAAGTACCTCAGCTTTCGCCAGGATCTGGCGCGAATCCGCCCCGGGAACCGGAGGGAGCCCCGCTGCCGTCCAATGATCATGGACTTTCGTGCACCTCGCCCCAGCTTCGGCGGCAACGCTACGGCCCCGACCTCTCCGACGGCCCTGGCCCCGGCCTTTCGCCCCGACGTGATAGGGCAGGTGTTCTCACGCCGCCACCTGCTCGTCGCGGCGATCGGTACGCCGGTCCTCGGACTGATGGCGAGCGCGTGCGGCGACCGCAGCAACGACCCGGCGACCTCGCAGGCGACCGATCCGCCGTCGCCGGGAGCATCCGTCACCGTGCCAACAGCACCCGCCACGCAGGTGCCTGCCACGCAGGTGCCGGGGCCCGAGATCGAGCATTCGCATGACCCGGATGTCGCCGTTGTTCGGTTCGGCTACAGCGGCGGGCTCGTGCCGCAGGGCGCCGCCTTCGTTGATCAGCCGAGGTTGATCGTGTCGGGCGATGGGCGGCTTTTCGTACCGGGAGCGGTGATGGAGATCTATCCGGGGCCGCTCGTGTTGCCGATGGGCGTCCGCACGATCAGCGAAGCAGGAATCCAGCGCGTTTTAGCCGCAGCTGCGGCGGCTGGCTTGCTTGCTCCCCCTCCCGACTACACCTCCACCGACGTGGCCGTGGTCGCTGATGCGCCTGACACGGTCGTTGTGCTTGCGGCGGCCGGGTCCGAGTTCATGCACTCCGCATACGCGATCGGCGTCATCAACCCCGCCCCGGAGGATGAATCGACCGCGGCGCGGCGGGCGCTGGCCGGATTCGTCGAATCGCTGAGTGATCTGTCCGCGCTCGTCGGTGAAAACAACCTGGGCGAGGAGTCGGTCTTCGTGCCAGCCGAGTACCGCTTCCAGAGCTACGTCGCCAATGAAGCCGAGTTTGCCGGGATCGAGCCACCGCCGGTGATCGTCGAATGGCCGTCGTCGACTGGGGTCACGCTGGCGAGTGCGTCCGAGTGCGTCCGTCTCTCGGCCGCAGTCGGCACCCCCACCTTCGCCAGCGCAACCGAGACCACCATCTTCCGCGATGGCGACGCGCTGTACCGCCTCGCTGTCGCGCCCGTTCTCCCGGGCGACCCGGCCTGCTGAACCCGGGCACGGTTCGGCGGGGCGCTGCTACCGTCGCTGGCGCTGTCACGAGGTGGCGGTCGACCAAAAGGACACCCCGATGACTTCACCGATCTCCCGCTGCCGTTTGTCGCGGGCGGCACTGGCGCTCGTCCTCGCAACCGTGCTCGTCACGGCGCCAGCAGGCGTGGCCGGTGTGGCCGGTGTGGCTGCGGCTGCGCCGATCCGGCCCGAGGCGTTGCCATTCGGTTTCTCCGACCAGGTCGTTGCCTCAGTTCCGAATCCCACCGCGATCAAGGCGCTCGCGAACGGCACCGTGGCGGTGCTCGAAAAAGCGGGCCGGGTCCGGATCGTGCGCAACGGCGTGCTGCTACCGACCCCGGCGCTGACCCTGTCGCTGCCGGGATGCACGGGCAACGAGCGCGGCCTGCTCGGCATCGCCACCGGCCCGGATCTGTTGACCACCGGCTTCGTGTACCTGTTCTACACCCGGCCGGCACCGACGGATCCGGCGCTGTGCGTCAACCGCGTCAGCCGGTTCACGATGGCCAACGACATCATCGACCCGGGCAGCGAATTGGTGCTGCTCGACAACCTCTCCTCGGCCGGCGCGAACCACAACGGTGGAGACCTCGAAATCGGCAAGGACGGGATGCTGTACGTCAGCGTCGGAGATGCGGGGACCGACCCTCGCAGCAACTCGGGCGGCTCGGGGATGAACGACGCAGCCCGAGACATGTCGTTGCTGAACGGCAAGATTCTGCGCGTCGACCCCGCCACCGGGGGCCCGGCGCCGGGGAACCCGTACCCGAGCGGTCCCAGCTGCCGGGTGGTCGGTGTGTCCGCTGCGCCAACTGCGGTGTGTGCCGAGATCTACGCGTCGGGTCTGCGCAACCCGTGGAGATTTGCGTTCGACCCGAACGCAAGCGGTGTGCGGTTCTTCATCAACGATGTCGGCCAGGGGGCCCGCGAGGAAGTCAACGATGGCATCCTCGGTGCCGACTACGGCTGGAACATCCGCGAGGGCCAATGCCCGCAGGGGCAGAATCCGCCATGCGCCGGTCCCGCCCCGGGGTTGACGGATCCGATCGTCGATTACAGCCGCGGGTTCGGTCAGTTCATCACCGGTGGCGCGTTCATCCCCAACGGGATGTGGCCCAGCCAGTTCGACGGCGCGTACTTCTTCGGCGACGGGGGAAGCGGCAACTTCTGGATCCGCACTGCCACCGGAACCGTCGACTTCGCCAACGCCTTCCACACACTGGCGTATGGCATGTCCGATATGGATTTCGTCGTCGAGTCGGGTGGGCTCGCGTTGTACTACGTGATCGCTGGCGAGGTGACCGACACGGTCCGCAAGATCGTGTTCCCCGGTCAGCCCCATCCTGAACCGTCGGTGGCGCTGCGGTACGTGCCGACGATGCCGAGTGACCGGGTGTTCGACAGTCGCCGGCCGACTGACGGGGTCGCCCCCCTGGCCGGCAACGTGATTCGCACGATCAGCACCGGCGTCGACGGGGCCGTGACCCGTGCCGTACTTGTCAACATCGCCTACGTAGCTCCCGCAGCCGATGGGTTCCTGCGCGCATGGCAGGCCGGTGGGCAGATGCCGACGACATCCAACATCAACGCGCTCGCCAACGAGGTGGTCGCCAACGCCGCGATCGTGCCGGTGGACGCTCAGGGGAGAATCGACATCTTGACCAACGCGTCGTCGCATGTGGTGATCGACGTGCTCGGCAGGTTCGATCTCGCTGACGGACTCGTGGCCGCCGGCCGTTTCGTGCCGCTGCCGCCACAGCGACTGATCGACACGCGTGAGCCGGTCGCGCTCTCGAACTTCTTCGGCGAACGCGACGGCTCGCCGACCAGCGTGGTTACTGCCCCGGTGCGCGGTCGCGTGGGGGTGCCTTCCGCTGGAGTGTCGGCGGTGGTGCTCACCGTCACCGCGGTGGCGGGCACGATCTCCGGTGGCGGATACGTCACGGTGGCGCCCGGCGGAACCGCGCCGCCACCCACGTCGAACCTCAACACCAACGACGCCGGCGACATCCGGCCGAACCTGGTCGTGGTGCCACTCGGTGCCGACGGCTCGATCGATCTGCACCTGTTCCGCACGACCGATGTGGTCGTCGATGTCACCGGGTACTTCACCGATGCCACCGCCGCGGCCTCGTCCACCGGGAGGTTCCGTTCGCTCATGCCGTACCGCGAGGTCGACACGCGCACCCCGTTCGGGTTTGAACGCTTCGTCGCGCCGTCGACACGGCTGCTCGATCCGGTCTCGGTGCCGGCCGGAGCGATCGCGGTTGCTCACAACATGACGCTGGTCAACAACTCCGCTGCGTTGTTCCTCACCGCGTTCCCGAACGAGCCCCGGCCCTTCATCAGCAGCGCCAATGCCTCGGGCCCGAACCAACTGCGGGCGACATCTGCGTTCACACCGCTGGGTTCCGGTCAGCTTCGCTACTACTCGATGGCCGCAACCGACCTCGTTGTCGACGTGACCGGCTACTTCGAGGGCTGACCCGGACCGGGCCGGACCGGGCCGGACCGGGTCGGGCCGGATCACCCGAGGCGGACGGCGAGGTCGGCGATGAGGTGGGTGCCTCGCTGCGTGAACAGCCGGACGTTGCCGTCGACGCCGACCGGGGTGATCACGAGGTTCGGGATGGTCTGGCCGGCGCGTTCGATGTTGAGGTTGGAGGCGTTCGGGCGGTTGCCGTCGCCCCATACGGTGACGAATCCGGCGCCGGCCGCTTCGGTCGCGGTGACGTTCATCACCACGAGGGTCCTCGGGCCACCGACAGCCAGCGTCACGGTTTGCCCCGCAGCGGGCTGAGGGCCGGTGTAGCCGAGCGCCGTGCCGGCGCGGGTGTCGAGCACGCGGGTCGGACCGAAGACCTCGACGCCGTGTTGGCGGTCGATCCGCCCGGCGAGATCGGCGATGAGATGACCGCCGGACTGGGTGAACAGCCGAACGTTGCCGTCGGCACCGACAGGGGTGATCACGAGGTTCGGGATGGTCTGGCCGGCGCGTTCGATGTTGAGGTTGGAGGCGTTCGGGCGGTTGCCGTCGCCCCATACGGTGACGAATCCGGCGCCGGCCGCTTCGGTCGCGGTGACGTTC
>JANOKQ010000619.1:0-4516 GCA_031419375.1 Acidimicrobiaceae bacterium | reverse complement strand
GTGGTCGTGCCGTCGATCGTGGTGGTCGGCTGGGGTGAGGTCGTGGTTGTCGGCATGGTCGTGGTGCTCGTCGTCGGGTTCTCCGACAGCCCGGATTCATCCTGTTCGGGGCTGATCGCTTCGAACTCGCCGTCGCGAGGTAGCCCGCATGCGACCGCGCCGGTGATCATCACGATGGTGAGCACGACAAGGCGGCGCATCAGGCCACCTCACCGAACGTGACCACGAACCGGGCGCCGCCGCCCGGCCGGTCCTCCACCCAGGCGTCGCCGCCGTGTGCCTGGGCGTGTTCGGCCACGAGCGACAGCCCGAGCCCGGTGCCGATCTTGTGCCGCGCGGCGCTGCCACGCGCGAAGCGTTCGAAGATGCGCGCTCGTTCGCCGCGGGCGACTCCGGGTCCCGCGTCTTCGACGGTGAGCACGATGCTGGCACGGCCCCGTGGCTCGACGGTGACCCTGGTGGGCCCGCCGCCGTGCTGGTTGGCGTTGTCGAGCAGGTTGGCCAGTACCCGCTCGAAGCGAAGTTTGTCGATGCTGATCGTGGCGGCCAACTTGGGGTTGACATCGATCGGCACATCGGGGAACCCGTACCGGTGGGCGATCCGGCTGATCAGGTCGCCGATCTGCACGTCTTCTCGGTGCAGCTCGGTCGAACCGGCGTCGATGCGCGACAGCTCGAGCAGGTCCATCACCATCTGGTCGAACCGGCGTACCTGGGTGACCACCACATCGAGCGCCTGCTGCGTTCGTTCCGGAAGATCGGCGCGGCGCGCATCGAGCACTTCGACGGCCGCCGTCAGGGCGGTGATCGGCGATCGCAGCTCGTGGCTGACGTCGGAGGCGAAGCGAGCTTCACGTTCCAGGCGGGTTTGCACTGCATCGGCCATCTCATTGAATGATTTGGCCAGGCGGTCGAGGTCAGGGTCGGTTTCGGCGGGCATGCGGGTGTCGAGGCCACCCGTGGCGATGTCGCCCGCTGCTTCGGCAACGCGGGTCAGCGGTCGCAGCAACCGCCGGTTCGTCCACCAGCCGAGCCCACCGGCCAGCAGCGCAGTGACCGCGGCGCCGAAGCTGAGTGCGGTAGCGATGGCCTGCAGGGTTCGTTCGGTGTTGTCGAGTGGGAACGCCTCGAAGTACTCGGCATCGAACTCTGCGAGGTGGATGCCAACGGCGAGGTACGGGTCGCCGCCGACGTCGAAGCGCTGAATCCCATTGATGCCGTTTGGCACGTTGGTCAGCAGTTCGACGGGCAGATCGACCTGCTGGATCTGGATGTCGGTGTACAGCGGCTCGATTCCTGGGATCATCAGTATCGCGAACCCGTCTCCCTCGGTGCGTAACCGCGCGACGAGGTCGGTCACATCGCCCTCGGGGGCGCGCAACTCGTCGCGCACTGCCCGGGCATTGCTGAACGCCTGGTTCTGGGCACTGGAGGTGCGCTGGTCGAGCAGGTAGTTGCGGGCCACGGCATAGGTGACCACACCGAGGGCCAAACTGGCGGTGAGCGACGTGAGGCTGAAAAACAACGTGACCCTGGTGCGCAGACGCAACGTGCGTCGAGTTCGCTGCGCACCATCGGCCATGTCCCCAGTGTGGCCGATCACGGCCTGGTCGCGGGGCCGAACCGCCGATTTCAGGCGGCGGACTGCGCCAGTGGCAGGGCGTCCTCGAGCGCGGGTACGACGGGAACGAGGGTGTCGAGGTCGGACAGGACCAACTCGGCGCGCCGGTCGAGGTTGCCGCACACCACGATCATGGTCTGGCCGAGCACGGTGGCGTCGGTGGCGATCGAGCGCAGGGCCTCGATCGAGCCGGGGCTGAACTCGCTGGTTTCGGTCAGGTCGACGATCAGGCTGTGTCCGTCGGGCACCGCTGGCAGCACGGTGCGGATTGCCTCGACGTGTGCTGGATCGGCGAGTGGCCCTTCCATGGTCACGACGACGAGCTTGCGTGGTTCATCGGTGGACGAGATGAGGATTGGGGTCACCATCGGAATCAATCTCCTGAGATTCAACTTTGGCCCACTGGTTCCCGCTGCCGGTGGAGCACCAGGGGGAGGTTGGTACTCCACCGATGCAGCGTGAACAGCCACCAGTGTGAACCCCGTTTGTGACATCCCTGCTCGCTCATTGCGCGATTTGTGTAACAGATGTTGTGTCACCCGGTTTCGTGCCATCGTTGTAGCCTCCCGATGCCCGACAGGATTCGCTCATGACCAAGCTGCTGTTCATCGAAGACGACGATTCGATCCGGCTCGCCCTGTCGATGGCGCTCGAAGATGAGGGCTACGAGGTCTGTGAGGCTGCCGATGGCCGATCGGGTCTCGCCGCGTTCGCCAAGGAGGAACCCGACCTGGTCCTGCTCGACTTGCGGTTGCCGGACATCGGCGGCTTCGAGGTGTGCCGCACGATGCGGGCCAGCAGCATCGTGCCGATCATCATCGTGACCGCCCAGACCGATACCTACGACCTGGTCGCCGGGTTGGATGCGGGCGCCGACGACTACGTCACCAAACCGGTCGTGCCGAAAGAGCTGGCCGCCCGCATCCGTGCCGCGTTGCGCAGGGTGCAGTTGCACGAGCACACAGCCGTCGCGCCCGCCAGCCGATTCGGCGATGTCGAGGTGCGCCGCGCTCAGGGCATCGCGCTGAAGGCCGGTGTGGAGTTGAACCTGACCAAGACCGAGTTCCGCTTGCTCTGCGAGTTCGCCGACCACGCCGGGATGGTGCTGTCGCGCGATCAGCTCCTCGAGCGGGTGTGGGGCTATGAGTACCTCGGCGACAGCCGCCTCGTCGACGCGCATGTCCGCCGCCTCCGGGTCAAGGTTGAAGACCACCCCGATGAACCAAAACTGATCGTCACCGCCCGCGGAATTGGGTATCGCCTTCTCGGCTGATTTGGGTGGCTTTGGCATATCGAGAAGACACATGGGCATCGGACTACTTTGAGAGAGAGATAACGAACATTGATCGACGTCAATCGCGGATCGACGGTCGGCATCGCGGTACCCCCCGCCGTTGCGTCGTTGATGCCGTAGAGCCCGAGCGGGTCGACGTGACTGAATGGATTGTCGGCATAGCTGTAGCCGTTGTTGAGCATGGTGGCCCCAGCGAAACCGGGTACCGGGTCCACCACCCGATGGGCCACCGATCGCGGACCATGACGGCCCAAGGCAGCCACCACCTTCCCGCAATCGCGCTGGTACCGGCCGCTCACTCGGAAACGCCACCCAACGCTCATCGACTGTCCCTGCCGCGACGCTTCACGTCGGCTACGCCAGGCCTCGACGCACGAATCGCCGAGAGGAACAAGTCCCGTGTCATCGTCCAAACTCGCCGACTGAACGAACACCGTTGACGCTCTCAGCCGATCTCGTCAGCGTCATGCAACAGATCTTCGATCTCGTCAGCGATCCGTGACTCATACTCCACGGACGTTCCTCTCGCCATCAGAAATCCACGCCAACCACTTCGAGAAAAAACCACGACCTTCCACGAGAGCAGCGGGTCCGACGAAGCCGCTCGACCCCCTGCTTTCCTGAGCAGGATCCGATCCCGATCCGAAAGCACGTCGAAGACGATGCCCGAGATCACGTTGGTGCCGCCCACGTCAGCTAGCGATCGATTCCCCGCCGCAAGGAGCCCGTCAGCCGCGCCACTGGTCACAGCACCCTCCGTGATGAGCGCAATCGGCGAAGACGGATCGAGGTCGTGTGAGCGAAGCCCGAACTCCACCAAGACGCGATCCGCCTGGCCACGCCAGACCTCGGCGACCACTAGTTGTCACCCCAGTCGACTGGTTCAACGATCCTCATCGTCAGCGTCACGTAGACCGTGTTGTGGTCGTCGATCCTAAGCCCCCCGCCGATGATCGGAATGCGCCACTCTTTGCTGTGGAAGTCGTCGCTCGACGCGATCTGCCAATGCATCATAACCACATCTCCCACGTCGAGTGACTCCCCATCGAACGGGTTCAGCCCTCCGTCGCCGTACTTCTTGATCGACGAATGAAACCCGTAGGAGGCAGGGATCGGCCGACTCGGCGACGTGTGATCAGACTTCCAGTCCGGCAGCAGATGCTTGTTGACGGTCAGCCATCCCATTCGTTCACTCTCGCAGGCCCGAGCAGCCTCACGGCCTGCGAGGGTAGGTCCACACCGAACTCAAGTCGACCATGACCGTCGATGAACGCCCGAACCTGACCGTCACCCCCGATCGGGGTCCAGGACATCGGGTGTCAGCCCTCAACGTCGATGCGGACGAGGGGTTGGCCGGTGTCGAGTTGTTGGCCGGGTTGCACGAAGATCTCGGCGACCCGTCCGGTGGTTGGTGCGACGATCTGGTGTTCCATCTTCATTGCTTCGATCGTGACCATCGCCTGGCCGGCTTCGACGGTGTCGCCGGTGTTGACAAGGATGCGCAGCACCGATCCGGGCATCGGTGCGGTCAGCGAGCCAGCCCGGCCGGCGTCGGCCGGCAGCGTGAACCGCGGCTGGATGGCCAGTGTGAACCGGCCACC
>JANOKQ010000618.1:0-2941 GCA_031419375.1 Acidimicrobiaceae bacterium | reverse complement strand
CGCGGCGATGGGCGCCGAGCTACCCGCGGTGGCGCTGCCGGTCCTCGGCGACACCGACGACACCCGCTACTTCGATGCCGCGCTCCACCAGATGCGCCATCGCATCGGCCCCGACATCACCGATCCGTGGCCCGACCGCCTGCTGAAAGGGCTCGCCCGTGTCGTGAAGTACCTACGCGAGGTCGACCGCGCAGGCGAGACCCACACGAGCGCCGAGCTCGACGATCTCGAGCGGCTGCTCGGCGACCGCCCGGCGTCGATCCGCGACGGCGCCGCCGCCCTCCTCGAGCGCGTGCGCGCCGGCGAGGTCACCGCAGCGGACCTGCTCCCGTACGCCGCCGGCCAGGTCGCCCGCCGCACCCAACTCGTCGGCCCCGCGATGGGTCGCCTGGCGACCAGTCACCTCCCCGCGCTGTAACGATGAGGATGCCATATGCGACCTGGCGGTAGGCAATGACACTGTCGTCGGATCGGGACGAACTGCGCGACCGCTGGTATCGCGAGGGCTACTACGGCACCACGAGCATCGCCGACCACATGCGTGACGGAGCCGAACGCTTCCCGCACGCGACGATGCACTTCGTCGGCGGCCCCGAGCCGACCTCGATCAAACTCGGTGACATGTACCAGCGCAGCCTCGATCTCGCCGGCGGGCTCGCCGGACTCGGGATCGGCCCCGGCGACGTGGTCGCGATCTGGGTGCCGAACTGGCTGGAGGGTGCGGTCACGTACCAGGCGGCGATGATGCTCGGTGCCACGGTGGTGCCGATCATCCACATCTACGGCGCCCACGAGGTCGGGTTCATCCTGCGCCAGTCGGCAGCACGCGTGCTCGTGATGCCCGACCGGTGGCGCACGATCGACTTTCGCGAGCGGTTCGACGCGGTCACCGACATCCCGCACCTCGAGCATGTCGTGCTGATCGGCGAGCACGGCCCGGCGGGGGCGATCCCGTGGAAGCAACTGGCTGCATCGCAGGCTCCGGCCACGCTCCCGACCACCCATCCCGACGACCGCTGCCTGCTCATCTACACCTCGGGCACCACCGCCGACCCGAAGGGCGTGCAGCACACCACCAACACCTTGATCGCCGAGATCCGCACCACCGCTGCAGCCACCGGGACCGGCCAGAAAGACGTCAGCCTCGCCGCGTTCCCGGCCGGCCACATCGCCGGCGTGCTCGGCCTGCTGCGGCTGTTCGTGATCGGCACCTCGACCGTGCTGATGGATGTGTGGGACCCTGCGTTGGCCGCCCGGCTGGTGCCCGAACACCGCATCACCTCGACCGCCGGGGCACCGTTCTACCTCTCGTCGATGATGGACGCGGCCGAGCGCAACGGCAACGATCTGTCGACGATCACCAACTACATGGTCGGCGCGGCCAGCGTTCCGCCGAGCCTCGTCGAACGCGCCGAACGAGCCGGCGTTTCCGTGTACCGCGGGTACGGCTCGAGCGAGCACCCGGTCATCACCACGGGCGCACCGACCGATCCGCTCGCCAAGCGCGCGAGCACGGATGGCCGCGTGGTGCCAGGCAGCGAGGTCCGGCTGCTCGACGACGACGATCGCGACCTCGGCGTCGGTGAGGACGGCGAGATCGTGAGCCGCGGCCCCGACCTGTTCATCGGGTACACCGACCCGCAACTCGACGCCGAGTCGTTCCTCCCGGGCGGCTGGTTCCGCACCGGCGACATCGGCCGCTTCGACGCAGAGGGCTTCCTCACGATCACCGACCGCAAGAAGGACGTGATCATCCGCGGTGGCGAGAACATCGCCTCGAAAGAGGTCGAAGACCTGCTCGCGCTCCACCCCGCCGTCGCCGAGGCGGCCGTGGTCGGCAAGCCGGACGAGCGCTATGGCGAGCGGGTCGCCGCCTTCGTGCTGCTACGCCCCGGCCAGACGCTCGACCTCGATGACGTGCGGCGCCACTTCGCGACGATCGGCGTCGCCAAGCAGAAGACGCCCGAACACATCGTCACCGTCGACGAGCTGCCGCGCACGGCCAGCGGCAAGGTGCGCAAGGTTGATCTCCGACAGCAGCTTCGGGGCGCGCAAACCGATGACGGCCCACAGTCCATGACGGCCGGTGCGTCAACGGTGCCGTCGGCGAAGGGCTCGCGGTCGTGAGCGGTCCGCCGCAGCGCGATCCGGCCCAAGCGGTCAATGGCCCGGCCGGCCCTGCACCGGGGCGACGCGGCTCATCGGTCCGCCGCACCTCCACCCTCGATGGCACGTGGCCCGAAGGCTGGGGCATGCAGCTCCGGCTCGACGGCAGCGCCCGCGACGCGGTGACGCATTCGTCGGCCGACGCGCCCGTCGTCGTCGGCGAGGCCACAGCGAGCATCGGCATCGGCGGGAACCGCATGATCGAGGACATCCGCACCGACCCCGACTCCGAGGGACTGCAACAGCTGGTCGGCTGCCGCGGCGGCGGGTACCTCCGATCCGCGCTGGCCGAGTTCCTCCCGCACGAGCTCGATGGCGGCACACCGCTCTATTTGCTGCTCGACGACATCTCCGGCGGCAGCCTCGTCGCCGGCTTCGCCTGGTCGCAATGGACCGACGCCTGGATGCAGGCCGACGAGACCCGGCCGCCGCGCCCGAACATGGAGGGCGTGTGCATCGGCTTCGCACCCGGCTCGAGTGCGCTCACCGAGCAGCGTTCCGACGTGATGACGCACCGGGTGCAGATCGTGCGCAAGCTCGTCAACGACGACGACCGCCACGGCTGGCACGAGCTCACCGAGCTCCCGCCCGTGTCGTTTCGGCGTGCCCGTCGCATCGACGTGTGGCGCGACCCCGTCGACGGCACGATCATGATCGACTCGGGTTTCCAGGACTCCGCCGGCCACCCTGAACACGGGCGCATCGCGGTGCACGAGTACGGCCTTCGGGCGACCGCCGATCCCGACACCCTGACGATCACCACGGTTCACGCCGA
>JANOKQ010000617.1:0-4200 GCA_031419375.1 Acidimicrobiaceae bacterium | reverse complement strand
GCTGCGCCGCGCCTACGACGCCGGCGTCCCGCTGCTGTGCGGATCGGAGAGCGGCTTCTCGATCACCCCCTACGGCCACTGGCATGCACGCGAGATGGACGTTTTCGTCGAGCACCTCGGGCTGACGCCGTTGCAGGCGATCACGTGTTGCACCTCGGTCAACGCACTCGCCCTCGGCCAACAGGGAGAGGTGGGCGAGATCGTGCCCGGGCAGCGCGCCGACGTGTTGGTTGTCGACGGCGACCCGTCCGTCGACGTGCGCATCCTCGGCGATCGCAAGCGCTTTCGTCACCTGTTCTGCCGGGGCGCCGAGGTCGATCTCACTCCGCTGCCCGAGCGCACGCCGCTCCGGTCCGAGCGCACCTCGCCGTGGTCGGCGGTCCCGCTCACCTGGGACCTGGTCCACCCGTGACCAGCTGCCCCGTCGACCATCCGACCATCACCCTCAGCACGCACACCGACGTGCGCGAGGCGCTGCGTTCGAAAGACCTCCGCCAGGCGTTGTACGACGACGGCGCGCTGATCATGGCCGACTGCCTCCTCGACCTCCACGGGACCGAGCACCGCGACCGTCGGCGCCTCGAAAACCGCTTGTTCCGGCGCCAGACGTTCGAGGAGTACGAGCGGCAGGTGATCCCGATGGCGATCGCCGACGCTCTCAACCCGGTCACGCGGATCGGGACCGGAGATCTGGTCCAGATCGGCTACCGGTCGGTCATGCACCTGACCGCGATCGTCGCCGGCATCGACGTGCCGGGCGAGCTGGCCGACCATCTCGAACGGATCGTCAAGATCTTCTCGCGCGGCGCCACGGCGGTGCACGCCACCGGCGATCGCGGTCCGCTGTTCGCCGAGGTGTCGGCCGCGCTCGTCGAGTTCGACGACTTGTTCCTGCAACCGAGCATCGCCCGTCGCCGCGAGGCACTGGCCATCGAGCAGGCGGGCCCCGAACGGGTGGCGCCACGCGATGTGCTGACAACGCTGCTGCGCAACGTGGATCAGCTCGATCTGCCGATCGACGTCATCCGCCGTGAGGTTGCGTTCTACCTGCAGGCCGGTGGGCATTCGACGGCCAACGCGCTGACCCACACGATGGACGAGTTGTGGTCGCATGACGACCCCAGCGTGCTGGCCGAGGCGCGAGGCGACAAGGCGATGCTGCAACGATGCGTCCACGAGGCGCTCCGGTTGCACCCCGCGTCTCCCGTCGCATGGCGGCGCGTGCTCGAGCCGATGGCGCTTCGCTCGGGCGACGAGATGGACGCGGGAACCCTGCTGATCCTCGACATCGAGGCCGCCAACCGCGACTCGTCAGTCTGGGGTGACGCTGCTGATCGCTTCGACCCGCGCCGCCCCGCCCCCGATGGCGTGAACGCCTGGGGTCTGAGCTTCGGTGCCGGGCCGCACGCGTGCATCGGCATGGAACTGGATGGCGGGGTTCCCCCGGCCGACGATGGCTCGGTGCGGCTGTACGGGACCGTGACGCTGCTGGCCGATGCGCTTCTGCTGGCCGGCGCTGCCCCCGATCCGGCGAATCCGCCGATCATCGACCCTGCTAGCGCTCGACTTCATTACGCCCGCTACCCGATCGTGTTCGGGTCTCGGTGAGCGGTCCTGCGCACCGACTGCCCGGCACGCCACTGGTAGGTCGCGTCCACCGCGAACAACGCCGCCGCAGCGGCCGCGTCGCGGGCTTCGACCGCATCGAGGAAGCGGCGGATGGTGGCGCGGGTCGTCATCACACCGAGGGTACCGAGGCCCGACGCTCAGTCGGGACCGCCTGCCGGCGGACGGTCGGCACGACGAGCAGGAGATCTGGATGAGCACGGCAATCGTCACCGGCGGAGCACGGGGCATCGGCCGGGCCATCGCCCACCGCCTCGGGGCCGACGGGTGGCGCGTCGGCCTGCTCGACCTCGCATCCGACGACCTCGACGAGGCAACGTCGGGCATCGACGGCGCCGTGAAGTTGGTCGCCGACATCAGCGACGAGTCGTCGGTCGAAGCAGCGTTCGACACGTTCGGCGACGCCGCGGATCTGGTGGTCAACAATGCCGGGATCGTCCGCTTCGGCCCACTGCTCGATCTGACGTGCGACGACTTTTCCGTGGTGACCACGGTGAACCTCGTCGGTACATTCACCGTGGCCAGAGCTGCAGCGCGGCGCATGATCGCGGCCGAGATCGGCGGCAACATCATCAACATCACGTCGATGAACGGCGTCGCCCCCGGGCCGAACAGCGGCGCGTATGGCGCCACGAAGGCGGCGATCGCACTGCTGACGCAGCAGATGGCGTTGGAGTGGGGGCCGCTCGGCATCCGGGTCAACGCCATCGCCCCTGGGCTGATCCTGGCCGGCATGAGCGACGCGATCTACGCCGATCCGCAGGCGCGTCATGCACGCGAAAGCAAGGTGCCGCTGCGTCGGCTCGGGACCGCGGCCGACATCGCCTCGATGGTCGTCTTCCTCGCCTCCGACGCGGCGTCGTACGTCACGGGCCAGAACATCTTGGTCGACGGCGGTGTCACGATGAGCATGATCGCCAACCTGCCGCGGCCGCGATCGGTCGACGCGGTGGGAATGGCATGAGCGGCGCTGCTCCGCGGCGAGCCGTCGTCACGGGTGGCGCTCGTGGCATCGGGGCGGCGATCGCCGATCGACTGGCCGCCGACGGCGTCGTGGTCCACCGCCTGGACGTCGTCGACGCCGAAGGGGTGATCCGCTGCGACGTTCGCGACGCAGCCGACATCCAGCGCGTGGCCGACGACATCGGGCCGGTGGAGATCCTCGTCAACAACGCGGCGATCTGGCGGTTCGATGCGCTCGAGAACGTGTCATTGGACGACTTCGACGACGTGCTGGACGTCAACGTGCGCGGTGCGTTCCTGATGACCCAGGCGTTCGGCCGGTCGATGCTCGAGGGCGGCGGTGGCGCCATCGTCAACATCGTCTCCATCGCTGCGTTGCACGCCAACCCTGCGGTCGGTGCGTACTCGGCATCGAAGGCTGCACTGGTCGCCCTTACCCGCCAGACTGCCATCGAGTGGGGTCCGGCTGGTGTGCGGGCCAACGCCGTCGGCCCCGGGTTGATCGCCACCGATGGCGCCGGCATCTACCACGACCCCGCCGTTCGTGAGGCCCGTGCTGCCGCCGTACCTTTGGGCAGGCTGGGCACGCCGACGGACATCGCCGACGCCGTTGCGTTCCTGGTGTCGCCGGCGGCCGCATACATCACCGGCCAGGTGCTCTACGTCGACGGCGGACTGACCCAATCGCTGATGACCACGCTGCCCCGACCCGCCGAGGTGGCCCAACCCCGCCGCGCGACGGCGACGAGTGGAGGTTGACGATGAGCGCTCTCGAGGCGATGTCGATCGTCATCACGGGTGGCGGTTCGGGCCTCGGTGAGGCCACGGCCCGCCGACTGTGCGCGCACGGTGCACGGGTGACCATCTGCGGACGACGTGAAGAGAAAGTCCGTGCGGTGGCCGAATCGTTGGGCGCCAACTGCACGTGGGTCCGCGCCGACGTCACCGACGCCGACGACCGGCAGCGGCTGATCGACGCGGCGGTTGCGCACGGTGGTGGCATCGATGCGCTGATCTCCAACGCCGGGAACATGGAACGCGCGCCGATCGGCGAGTGGACCGAACAGCGTCTGCTGAACGTGTTCCGTGACAATGTCGTCGCCGGCATGATGCTCAGCCAGCAGGCGCTGCCGCACCTGATCGAACGGCGTGGCTCGATCGTGTTCATCGGCTCGATCTACACCGTTCGCAGCTACCCGGGGTCAGCCCCGTACGCGGTCACCAAAGGGGCTTTGGAGACGCTGGTGCGCGTGCTCTCTGCCGAGGTCGGCCCGATGGGCGTGCGGGTGAACGGTGTCCGTCCGGGTGCGGTGCTCACCGAGATCAACCAACGCGCGGGCCTCGTCGACGACCAGCAAGCTGCGGCGCGGCTGGCGGCCATGGCCGACCACCACGTCCTGCGACGGATCGGGACGGCCGACGAGATCGCCGAGGGCATCGAGTACCTCGTGCGCGCCCGGTGGACGACGGGCGAGGTGCTGGCGGTGGACGGCGGCATGGGGCAGGGCGTCATCTCATGACGCGACAGCACGAACCGGGGGACTTCCAATGATCAGCGCGACTCCGACCGAGATCGTCATCGACACGATGGACGAGGCCAAGGAGGTGTAC
>JANOKQ010000616.1:0-1672 GCA_031419375.1 Acidimicrobiaceae bacterium | reverse complement strand
GGATGGGGGACCGCTAGTGCGATCCGGGTGATCGTCCGGCCTGGGTTCAGGCGTAGCACCAGTAGGTGCCGCCGAAGTTGACCCACTCGCCACCGATCTCCCACTGGTAGCCGTTCCAGTCGGCGTACTGTACGTACACGGCCGACCAACCGGTCTGCGAGGACGGGGCAACCGAGGTTCCGCCGCCATTGTAGGTGGGGTTCCACGACCCCTGGAACCAGCCCTGGCCGTCGATGTACTCCCAGACCTTTGTGTAGTCGAAGCCGTAGTTGTCGTAGTTGAGCACGATCGAGTATCCGTCGCAGTAGCCGACAGTTTCGGCGGCCGCACCGTTCGATGAGACCACAGCTGCATCGGCGACGACGGCGGGGCCGCCGATCGAGAGGGCGAGGGTGGCTCCGACTGTGGTGATGATCTTCTTGATGTTCATGACATGGGTCCTTTCGAAACCGGCGACCTCGGTGATCGCTTCGGTGATCACATGGTGCGCCCTCTTCGTGACCCGAACATCCGGGAAGCCCGCCAAGCTCCTGGCGAACTTTGTCGGTCTGGACATGCTGGGCCGGTCGAGAGCGACAAAGTTCCGGTGCACGACCCGGGTTTCCGGGGGGTTCCTGGCTCCTGTCGGCGGCGCGAGCCGAGGATCTCGATGGCGGGGTTGAGGGAAGCACACCACGTCGTGCGTCGTGCATCGTTTGACGGACTCGACCGTCACCACCGGTGGCGGGAAGGTCAGCCCTGTCAGCCAACTCCAATGTGCGCGAGGATTGATTCAAATGAGCGGAAGAACTACGAAGTCGGCCACAAGCTGGCGGCTGTCGATCGATCTCGGGACGAGCTTCACGGCAGCCGCGACCGAACGCGGCGGACGGATCACGACGGTGCTGTTCGATGGTTCGCCGCGCATCGCGTCCGTCGTGGCCGTCGACGAACACGGCAGCCTCGTGGTTGCCGGCGTAGCAGAACAGGAGATGGCGCTGGCACCCGAGCGCGCCGAGCGCTGCCCGAAGCGCCGCCTCGGGGATTCCGTGATGTTGTTGGGTGACACCTCGGTGAGCCCCGTCGATGCGGTGGCCGCCGTGCTTCAGTACGTCTTCGACGAGGCGGTTCGCCAAAGCGGGGGTGCCCGTCCCGTCTCGGTCGTGCTCACGCACCCGGCGCGGTGGGGCTCGGTGCGCCTCGGATTGCTTGCTGAAGCCGCTCGGCGGGTGGGGCTACCGGAACCGGATTTCGTCAGCGAACCCGTTGCCGCTGCTGCCGCAGAATCCGATGCCGCCGCGTTGGGTGATGGTCAGGTCGCCGCCGTGTTCGACATCGGCGGTGGCACGTTCGACACGGCGGTCGTGCGGCGCGTCGGGGACAGCTTCGAGGTGGTCGGCCCGCCAGGCGGCAACGACCGGATCGGCGGCGAGACCTTCGACGAACGGATCTTTGTCTACCTTGGCGAGCTCCTCGCCCGAACCCAGCCAGAAGCGTGGGAGCTGGTGCGCTTTTCCGACGAACGCACGTGGCGCCGTGCGGCGTACGACCTGCGCGTGGCAGCCCCTTCGGCGAAAGAGAAGTTTTCCACTCGTGTGGACGCAGCCGGGTATATCGGAGCGCCCATCGATGCCGAAATTCGGTTAACCCCCGACCAGTTCGATCGCCTCAACGAGGCGGACAAGCACCCCCC
>JANOKQ010000615.1:0-1546 GCA_031419375.1 Acidimicrobiaceae bacterium | reverse complement strand
GACGTCGACCCGGAACCAAATCGATCTTGAATGGCCCGATGCGAACGCCGAGGGATACATCTTGCCTACTTACGACCCAGCCATTGGCATCCACGGCCCTATAGAGCGAGTCGTAGATCTCGGCAAGATCCGTCGGCGTTGTCGAACGCAGCGAAATGAACAGATCCACGTCCGTGAGCCCTTTAACAGGGTGCTGAAAAAGGGGATCGCCTGTGATCCGCTGGCAGCGTAGCATGGTGACGGCGGGTAACGGACAGGAGGTCTGATGCGCGGCGACCCTACACGGCAAGCGGAACTGATTCTCGGCGTCACGGCGGACAGCTTCGTCCCTCAGCAGCATCCGATCCGGCAGATCAAACCGCTCGTCGATGCGGCCCTCGCGGAGCTATCGCCGGTGTTCACAGCGATTTACGCGCGCATCGGCCGCCGCTCGATCCCGCCCGAGCACCTGCTCAAGGCGCAGCTCCTGATGGCGCTCTTCTCCGTCCCCAGCGCGCGCCGGTTCTGCGACCGTCTGCAGTACGACATGCTCTTCAAGTGGTTCCTCGACCTCAACGTCACCGAGCGCCCGTTCGACGCGTCGACCTTCTCGAAGAACCAGGAACGGCTGATCTCGCAGGACGTCGCACGACGTTTCCTGCTTGAGGTCGTCGCGCAGGCCCGCCGCCGTCACCTGCTCTCCGACGAGCACTTCTCCGTGGACGGCACGCTCCTCCAAGCGTGGGCGTCGATGAAGAGCGTGCGGCCGATCGACGATGCCGATCAGACGCCGCCTGGCGGCAAGAATCCGAGCGTGGACTTCAAGGGGCAGCGCCGGTTCAACGAGACGCATCGATCCCGCACGGATCCCGAAGCACGGCTGGCCAGGAAGGGCGACGGCGAGTCGGCGCGGCTTGCCTACACCGGGCACGCCCTCATGGACAACCGCCATGGGCTGGTCGTCGACACGACGCTGACGCAGGCGAGCGGCACGGCCGAATGGGTTGCGGCGCTGGCGATGCTAGAGGCGGCGCCTGGTGATGGACGGAAGACCGTGGGTGGTGATCGCGCCTACGACAACAAAGGGTTTGTGGCGGGCTGCCGCGAACTGAAGATCACGCCGCACGTCGCGCAGTGGCCGACGACGAAGCGCCGCAAGAGCGCGATCGACCAGCGCACCACCCGGCACGCCGGCTATCACGTGAGCATCCGTCAGCGGAAACGGATCGAAGAGACCTTTGGCTGGCTGAAGACGGTGGCCTGCACGAGGAAGCTACGCTTTATCGGTGTCGTGCGGAACGAGGCATGGCTACAGATGGCATTCGCCGCCTACAACCTGCTTCGGATGGCCCGAATCGAGCAGCAACACGCGGTCGCATAACGGGCAGCGACCCCCCGCACATGTGTGCGCGGTCACAGAAGGTCGGCGAGGTATCGACCGGAAGTCCGCCCACAGACTCCGTTTCACGCGCACGACCCCCATTCTTCAGCACCCTGCTAGCACCTGGTCACCCGCTTAACGGCGTTACTCCTCGGGCAACATTTTCTTCATCTCGCTGCCGGAATG
>JANOKQ010000614.1:0-2584 GCA_031419375.1 Acidimicrobiaceae bacterium | reverse complement strand
AACACTCGGATACCCCTCCCCACACTCGGACGACACGCAGGGACTCGGACGACACGCAGGGACTCGGATCACACGCTCGGACGGCGGCTGCGTTTGCAGTGTCGTCTCACAACAGCGCTACAACGGGGCGACGGGTCCGGCTCAGTAGCCAGCTGGGTAGAAGCCGTTGATATCGGCGATCACGTGCGTCGCAGCGTTGCTGTAGATGCACACCCTGCCGCCCGCACCGATCTTGGCGATCACCGCGTTGGGAATCGTCGCCCGGGCCGCGAAGTTCAGGCTGGAACTGTTCGGCACCGGCGTTCCGCAGGGGAACACCGTCAGAAATCCACCGGCGACCGGCTCGGTCACGGTGATGTTCAAGACCGCGGCCGAGGCATCGGCGGGAACGCCGCCTCGGCCGGATATCTGCAACTCGGTGATGCCCCCACCGAGGCGGACACCGATTCCGGCGAGCTCGCCATCGATGGTCGCCGTCCCCGTTCTCGTGTCCAGCAGGCGTGCCGGTGCAAGGGAAGTGAAGCTGGTGCCCGCCGGGTAGAAGCCATTGATGTCGGCGATGACATGGGCGGCCACATTGCTATAGATGCACACCCTGCCGCCAGCACCGATCTTGACGATGACCGCGTTCGGGATGGTTGCACCCGGGTCGAAGTTCAAACTGGAGCTGTTTGGCACTGGGGTGCCGCAGGGGAACACCGTGAGGAACCCGCCAGCGGCCGATCCGGTCACCGTCACGTTCAAGACCACCGCCGACGCGTCGGCTGCCACCCCAGCGCGACCCGTCACCTGCACGTCGGTGATGCCGCCACCAATGGCGAGGCCGGCACCCGCGAACTGGCCGTCGATCGTGACGGCGTTGGGCCTGGTGTCCAACACCCGTGCCGGTGCCAACGACGTGATGCTCGCCCCGGCCGGGTAGTAGCCATTGATGTCGGCAATGAGATGGGTGTCGACGTTGCTGTACATGCACACCATGCCGCCCGCACCGATCTTGGCGACCACGGCGTTGGGAATCGTCGCTCCGGCGGTGAAGTTGAGGTTGGAACTGTTGGGGACTGCGGTCCCGCATGGGAACACCGTGGCGAACCCGCCCGCAACGGGCTCGGTGACCGTGACGTTCATCACCACCGCTGCGGCGTCGGCCGGGACCCGGGCTCGACCGGCGACCTGGACTTCGGTGACGGTTCCGCCGGGACGTATGCCGATCCCGGCAAACTGCCCATCGACGGTGAGTGCGCCAGGTCGTGTGTCGAGCAATCGTTCGGGCGGCAACGCGATGGTGGTGAGCGACGGCACGTACAGCAACAGCGGGTTCGTCGAACCTCCATTGGTGACGACGCCCGGGGTGGCGTTGCCGATGAGCCGGGCCCCGACCTCGGCGGGGGTCAAGGCCGGCTCGCGTTGCAGCAGCAGCGCCGCTGCGCCGGCCACGTGGGGTGCCGCCATCGATGTTCCTTCGGCCACGAACGTCGCCGTCGGTGAGGTGATCCATGCCGAGGTGATCGCGACGCCGGGGGCGAAGAGGTCGATGCATCCGCCGTAGTTGGACCAGTTCGGCGAGTAGTCGGTGATGTCGGTGGCGGCGACAGTGATCGCTGCGGGCAGTCTCGCCGGCGACACACCGCAGGCGTTGACGCCGTCATTGCCGGCTGCGAGCACCGCCGTGATCCCATCGTTGATCACCGCCTGAACCGCCATGTCGACGATGCTGTTCGGCGCGCCCCCGATGCTCATGTTGAGCACCGCGGGTTCACCGGTCTGGTGATTGCTCACGATCCACTCGAGCCCACTCAGGATCCATGCCAGCGAGCCGCCGCCCGAGCAATCGAGCACCTTGACCGGAACGATCGAGACGTTTTTGGCCACGCCATACGTGGCACCGCCGAGGATGCCGGCGACGTGCGTGCCGTGGCCGTCGCAGTCCAGCGGACCGAGCGCGTTGATGTACGCGCCGGGGAGCACTCGGCTGCCGAACTCGGTGTGATCGAAGCGCACCCCCGAGTCCAAGACGTAGGCCTTCACGCCGGTGCCGTCAAAGCTGGAATCGAACCAGCCCGACGGTGGCTGCGTGCGCTGGTCGATGCGGTCGAGGCCCCAGACCGGGGTCCGCTGGAGCGTGCCGGCCTGGAGCGTGCTGGCCTGCGATTCGGAGCGAGACGGAGCGCCCAACCGGATGTACGCGTCGGGCTCCACCGAGGCGACATCCGCGTTCGAGCGGAGGGCGACGACTTGGGCGTCGGACACGCTGACGACCGCTCCTGAGAAGACGTCCTCGAAGGTGACGTCCACCTGAACGCCGACAGCTCGGAGCGCCGCCACCTCGGCCACAGGATCGATTCCGGCATCGAAGCGGATGATGTACGTGCCGTCCGTGCCGCCGGGCGCGGCGAGTGCCTCGCCGTCCTGGGCGGGGGAGGTCTCGGCAGCGACAGCGCTAGTTGGTAGCGCTGCACTGACCGAGGTCGAGGCCGTGACGGCAGCACCTGGCAGGGTGCATGCGAGAGCGACGAGCGCGCGAACCGTCCTACCGAACCTCAGCCATCCTCCGCTCACGTGTACCTCCTCCGCCGGGGCAGCAGTA
>JANOKQ010000613.1:0-2588 GCA_031419375.1 Acidimicrobiaceae bacterium | reverse complement strand
CGCCAACACCGGCGCCAACCTCGAGCACCCGGTGGCCGAGGTGCGGTTCGAGCTCGTCGCAGATCCAGCTGAGAAAGTTGCCGGCGTCGGACAACGTGGTGAGCTCGTCCATTGCGCCGAACATCGACTCGCCGGTTGCTGTCTGGGCGCGCATGCGCGGGTTGCGCTGCACCCACAGCGCCTGGTTGCCGCGCATCTCGCGGCGGATCTCGCGCACCTGACGATGCACTGGCATCAAGTTCGCAACGAACTCCTTGAACTCTGCCTCGCGTGGGCCGGCCGCGGCGGCATAGCGGGGGCGGAACACGATCGGCACCTCGTCGACCGAGAATCCGTGCGCCTGGGTGACGGCCACCATCGCACTGAAGAACCCGTAGGTCTCGCCAGGCAGTCGTTCATCGAGTAGGAGCCTGGCGACATCGGGGTGATACACCCGAAACGACGTGGTCGAATCGCTCACCCCGCGTGCCCCGGTGGCCGCTTTCACCATCGTGTTGCCGACCCTGCTGAGCCCGCTGCGCACCACACCCGTGCCGGGCGACGAACCACCGCGGGCCCAGCGCGACCCGATCGTCAGCCCGCTGCGATGGGCCAGGTGGCTACGCACCAGGTCGGGAATCTGGCGCGCGTCGTGCTGGCCATCGGCGTCGAGCGACACGATCACATCTGCGTCGGCGTCGAGCGCCGCGGCGAACCCCTCGCGCAACGCTTCGACCAAGCCCCCGGCTTGCGGTTCCAGCTGTTCGAAGGGGAGGCCGAGGCGCTTGGCGAACTCCGCTGGATCGGGGGCCGCTGAGGCAGGCGTACCGAGCAGGATCGCCGACACCTCGATGCCGCTCGGCAGCAGCGCCCGCCGGGCGTCGTCGAGTTCGGCGAGCACTGGCTCGATGGCCACAAATCGATGATCCGAGGTCAACAACGCCGTCACACGCACACCCCAAACCTTACCCCCCGCCTCCACCCTCACGCCGCCAGCCGTCCGAGTCCCCGCGTGTCGTTCGAGTCCCTGCGTGTCGTCCGAGTCCCCGCGTGTCATCCGAGTCCCTGCGATGACCGGCAGGTGGCGCGTGGCGGGGTGATAGATTGGCGGGCGCCGTGAAGCGGGTCCCGTGAGGCCCAGACGGCAGGAGCATCATCGTGTCTGTTCGTTTCTTGTTCGCAACGCCCCGTCATGGGGCGTTTTTCGTACCCGTGCCCAGATGGCTACATGTGCCAAATGCGCCAAATGCGCCACAAGTGATGGTGACAAAGTGATCCGCGACGGGGTGCTCGTGCTCGCCGACGGCAGCGTTTTCGAAGGCGATCTGCTCGGGGCCGAACCGACTGCGTCAGCTGCTGTGTTCAGTGGCGAGGTGGTGTTCAACACCGTGCTGTCCGGTTACCAGGAGGTGATCACCGACCCGTCATATGCGGGCCAGATCATCACCTTCACCACACCGCACATCGGCAACTACGGCGTGAATGCCACCGATTTCGAATCTCGCCGCCCGTTCTGTCGCGGCGTGATCGTCCGTGACATCGCCCGCCGCCACAGTAACTACCGGGCGGAGGCATCGCTCGACGCGTTGCTCGCCCGCTACGGCATTGGCGGGATCGGGGGGATCGACACTCGTCGCCTCACTCGCCTGCTGCGTGATACCGGGGCGATGCCCGGCGCGTTCGGCGCAGATGAGACTGTGGTGCGCGCCGCTGCCGCGGCCGAACGCGGCACCGACGGAATCGACCTCGTCGCCGAGGTCACCACCCGCACCAGCTACCGGGTTGACCAAGCCGTCGGTGCCGAGACCGGCAGGCACGTGGTGGCGTACGACTTCGGGATGAAGCAATCGATCCTGCGCGATCTCAGCGGCCTCGGACGGGTCACCGTCGTCCCGGCGAGCACCACCGCAGCCGAGGTGCTGGCGATGCGCCCCGACGGCGTGTTCCTCTCCAACGGCCCCGGCGACCCGGCCGAGGTTGGCTACGCGGTCGAGGCGATCCGCGGGCTGCTCGGCCAGGTGCCGGTGTTCGGCATCTGCCTCGGGCACCAGTTGCTCAGTCGGGCGATCGGTGGCGACACGTTCAAGCTGCCGTTCGGGCACCACGGCGGCAACCATCCCGTGCGCCACGAGGCGACCGGCAAGATCGAGATCACCAGTCAGAACCACAACTTCTGCGTCGATCCCGAGTCGCTCGTGGGCCGCGCCACCGTCACCCACGTCAACTTGAACGACATGACGGTGGAGGGCATGCGGGTCAACGACGAGCGGGCGTTCAGCGTGCAGTACCACCCCGAAGCCGGGCCCGGTCCGCACGACTCGAAGTACCTCTTCGCGATGTTCGACGAGCTGATGGGCGGCACCGGTCGGCGAAACGCAGCGCCGTCGGCGCGACAACTGATCGAGCCAGAGTTGGGGGTGGCGTGACATGCCCAAGCGCACCGACATCCACTCGATCCTGATCATCGGCTCCGGCCCGATCGTCATTGGTCAAGCTTGCGAGTTCGACTACTCAGGCACCCAGGCCTGCCGCGTGCTGCGCGACGAGGGTTACAAGGTGATCCTCGTCAACTCCAATCCGGCCACGATCATGACCGACCCCGATTTCGC
>JANOKQ010000612.1:0-5830 GCA_031419375.1 Acidimicrobiaceae bacterium | reverse complement strand
GCACCGCCGACAGGCCGAGGCGTTCGCTCGACGCGTGCGGGAAGGCGCCGGGGCAGATCGACTCGCCCACCTCGAACAGTTGGTCAAGATCGGCGTCGGTACCGCCGCCGTCGACGATGCGGGTGAGGATCCGCTCGAGCCAGGTTCCGCCCTCGCGGCACGGCACACACTTGCCGCACGACTCGTGCGCGTAGAACCGGGTGAGCGTGAGCGCCGCGGCGGGGATGTCGGTGGTGTCGTCCATCACCATCACTGCGCCGGAGCCGAGCATCGATCCGGCGGCCCCGACGAGCTTGCCCTCGAACGGCAAGTCGAGCTGATCGGGCACGAACCACGGTGCCGAGCCGCCACCGGGAACGAACGCCTTGAGCTCGTTGCCATCGCGGATGCCGCCGCAGAACTCGTCGCCGTAGAGCAAGTCGCGAAACGTGGTGGTGCCATTGACGATCTCGTACACGCCCGGCCGTTTCACGTGACCGGAGACCGCGACCATGCGCGTACCCGGTGACGTGGCGGTGCCGATGGCGAGGTACTCCTCGACGCCGTGGCACAGCAACCACGGCAGGTTGGCCAGCGTCTCGACGTTGTTCACAATGGTCGGTTGGCCGTAGAGGCCAATCGCAGCTGGGAAGAACGGGGGCTTCAACCTGGGCATGCCGCGGTTGCCTTCGAGGCTTTCGATCAGCGCCGTCTCCTCACCCACCACGTACGCTCCGGCGCCCCAGTGCAACACGATGTCGATCGAGAAGTCGGTGCCGAGGATGTTGGTGCCGATGTAACCCGCCGCGTAGGCCTCGTTCAGCGCCACCGCCATGCGTTCTTGAGCGACAGCCATCTCGCCACGGATGTACAGGAAGCACTGCGACAACCCGGCCGCGTAGCTGGCGATGAGGCAGCCCTCGATGAGCTGGTGGGGATCGAGCTCCATCAGCAGCCGGTCCTTGTAGGTGCCGGGTTCGCTTTCGTCGCCGTTGACCACGAGGTAGCGCGGGAACTTGCCTTCCGGGGTGAGCCCCCACTTGACACCGGCGGGGAATCCGGCACCCCCGCGACCGAGCACGGTGGCACGGCGCACCTGATCGTGCACCTGCGCCGGGGTCAGGCCGAGCGCGGCCCGTAGACCGTTGTAGCCCTCCGTTGCAAGGAATCGCTCGAGGGTGTGCGAGTCGTCGTAGGCGAAGCGCGACGTGACGATCTGGGGGCGGTCGCCTGCGACGAAACCGGGGGCATGGGCGTACGTGGTGCCGCTCACGAGGGCACCTGCTCGGTGGTGGCCTGTGCGGTCGAGGTCTGTGCGGTCGAGGTCTGTGCGGACACGAGCCAGGCGGGCGCGTCGGTGGCATCTTCCGGGGCGACGGCACCGACGGCGCGGTCGGCCGGGATGCTCTGGCGGACCCGGGCGACGGTGCCGTGCTGGGGAATCTCGGCGCTGAGCTTGCCGGCGCGCAAATCATCGATCAAGGTGTCGAACTCGGCCGGGGTCACCCGGTAGCGGTAGCGATAGTTCACCTGCAGGCATGGCGCCTCGGTACATGCCGCTTGGCACTCGGCATGTTCGAGGGTGAACAAACCATCCGCTGTGGTGCCACCGGGTTTGATGCCGAGCTTGTGTTCGGCGCGGTGCATCAGCTCGTCGGCACCCATGAGCGCACACGACATGGTGCCGCAGATGTTGACGAGGTACTTGCCGACCGGCTCCATCTTGAACATCTCGTAGAACGTGCACGTGCCGAGCACCTCGGCCGATGTGGCACCGACGAGTTCGCCGATGTGACGAATCGCGTCGTTGGTGATGTAGCCCTGTTGTTCCTGGGCCAGATGCAGCAACGGAATCGTTGCGGATCGGGCCCGCGGGTAACGCGCAATGATCTCGTGCGCGAGGCGCACGTTGCCTTCGTTCAACCGGGACATGGTTACCTGTCGACCTCTCCGAGCACCGGATCGACGCTGGAGATCACGGCTACGGCGTCGGCCACGAGGCCTCCGCGCATCATGTGCGGGAGGCATTGGATGTTCACAAACGATGGTGCCCGGACGTGCATTCGGTACGGCGTCGGCGAACCGTCGCTGGCGATGTAACAACCGATCTCGCCGCGCGGGCTCTCGATCGCTTCGTAGACCTCACCCTCGGGCACCTTGAAGCCTTCGGTGAAGATCTTGAAATGATGGATGAGCGCCTCCATCGATTCGTCGATGCGCGCCCGCGGCGGCGGGGTGACTTTCTTGTTCTGCAGGCGGTAGTCGCCGCCGGGGATCCGGTCGAGGATCTGGCGGACCAGCTTCATGCTCTCGCGCACCTCATTGAGACGGATCGCATACCGGTCGAAGGCGTCCCCGTACGACCCGACGATCACGTCGAAATCGAGTTCGGGATAGCGCAGGTAGGGCTGGTCGCGACGAAGGTCCCACGGCACGCCGGTGCCGCGCAGGATGGGCCCCGTCGCCCCGAGCGCAATCGCCTCCTGCGCGGTGATCACACCAACCCCTTGGAGACGTTCGCGCCAGATCGGTTGCCCGGTCATCAGCGTGTCGTATTCGACCAGGCGCGGTTCGATCGTGTCGCACAGCCCCAAGACATCGTCACGCCAACCGGCCGGCAGATCGGCGGCAACCCCTCCGGGGCGGATGAAGTTGTGGTTCATCCGCAAGCCGGTGACCTTCTGGAAAAAACGCAACACCTCTTCGCGCTCGCGCCAGCCGTAGATCATCATCGAGACCGCGCCGAGGTCCATGCCGTTGGTGGCCAAGAACAGCAGGTGGCTGCTCATCCGGTTGAGCTCGCTGAGCAGCATCCGCATCCACACCGCACGTTCGGGGATGTCGTCGGTGATGCCGAGCAGCCGCTCGACGGCCATCGAGAACACCAACTCGTTGTTGAGCGGGCTGACGTAATCCATCCGGGTGACGTTGGTGCCACCCTGCATGTAGGTGAGCGCTTCCCCCGTCTTTTCCATGCCGGTGTGCAGGTAGCCGATGATCGGCTTGCATCGCAGCACGGTTTCGCCCTGCAGCTCGAGCATCAACCGCAGCACACCGTGCGTGCTCGGATGTTGCGGGCCCATGTTGATCACCATCGTCTGATCCTCGGACGGATCGACCGGGAGCTGACCGAGTTTGGCGACGTCGGCCTCGCTCATCCGCAGCACCGCACCGACCTCGCGCAACAGCTCTCGCGCGGTCAGCTCACTGCGCGGCTTGAGCCCCTGCTCGGGTTCGTTGCCGTCGCGGATCGTCTCGACGATGCTCACGAGCTCGCCGCTTTGAATTGCACCGGGATGCGGCCGATCTCGTAGTCCTTGCGCAGCGGATACCCGTCCCAGTCCTCCGGCATCAGGATCCGGCTGAGGTCGGGGTGATCGGTGAAGGTGATCCCGAACATGTCGTAGACCTCCCGTTCCATTGCCTCGGTACCTGGGTACAGATCGAACATGGTCGGCACCGTGGCATCCTCGGCGGGAACCTGCATGCGCACCCGCAGGCGCAGCTTGTCGCGCATCGACAAGACGTTGACGACGAGCTCGAACCGCTCGGCCGTGATCCCCGCCGGCAGCGGGCGAGTGGGCATCAGCAGATAATCGACTGCGGTGAGGTCGACGCACATCTCGTACCCGTCGGCCAGCAGTGCCTTCATCACCGCGGCGTACCGGTTGCGGCCGACAAACACCACGGCTTGCCCGAAGGCATAGTCCAGCGGGCAATCGTGCAGGGTGGTTGGTTCCTGCGCAGACTCCTGCACGTGGCTCGGGTCGCTCATCGCCTCAGCGCAATCCGAGGAGCACGGGTACAGGCTGGGCTGCGGCAGGGATTTCGGTGACGTGCACGTCGGCGCCAGCACCGGTCACAGCCCGGCGGCGCATGATCTCGCCATCTTCGATCAGTTGGTGCAGCGTTTCGATCGCGTGGATCAGTGTCTCGGGTGTCGGCGGACAACCGGGCGCGTACACGTCGACCGGAACGACCTGGTCGACGCCTTGCACGATCGCATAGTTGTTGAACATGCCACCGCTGCTGGCGCACACGCCCATCGAGATCACCCACTTCGGTTCCATCATCTGGTCGTACACCTGACGCAGCACCGGTGCCATCTTCTGGCTCACCCGGCCGGCGACGATCATGATGTCGGCCTGGCGCGGCGAGGCACGAAAGACCTCCATGCCGAACCGGCTGATGTCGTAGTGGGCGGCTCCGGTGGCCATCATCTCGATCGCGCAGCAGGCCAGGCCGAATGACGCCGGCCAACTGCTCCGGCTACGCGACCAGCTGACCAGATCTTCGATCTTGCCGGTGATGAAGTTGTGCTCGATGCCGCCGAGTCCATCGTTGCGGATGTCGCCGATGATGCCCATCAGGCTGCCTCCTCGACTCGGCCCTCGACGCCGACACGGCGGATGGTGCTGGTGGTCGTGCGTGTTGCATCGACGGAGGTGTCGACCCGGCGGGCGCGCTGCATGGGGCCCCAATCGAGCGCGCCTCGGGCCACTACGTACACGAACGACCCGAAGAACACCACGCTGAACGCCACCATCTCCCAGAAGCCGTAGCTGCCGAGGAACGCCCGGTCGACGGCGTAGGGGTAGATGAAGATGATCTCGATGTCGAACATGATGAACAGCATCGCCACGACGTAGAACGTGACCGGGAACCGTTCGGGTGGCTCGCGGCTCGGCACGATCCCGCATTCGTACGGCGCCTGCTTGGCCGATGACGGTCGACGGGGTGCGAGGAGTTGCGACGCGAAGAAGCTCAACGCGCCAAAGATCGTCGCCAGGACGAGTAGGGCGACGACGGGCAGGTACTGGCCCACAGCTATTCCCTGGCCGGAAGCGCCGGCTGGTTTCTGTTGTGTGCTACGAAGCGGTCACGCCGGTGCAACAGCCAGCACAGGATCAAGAACACCACGAGCGACCCAACGGTGATGAAACCCGCCGGCTGACGCTTGGATCCCTTGTCGCGGATCATGTACACGTAGCGGTGCGGCTGTGCCTGATCGATGATCGGCACCGCCGGGGCGCGGGCGGACTCGACGTACTGCGGCACGACCGGCGCAACTTCCACGATCGCGTAGCGCGGCTTGTGCCAGAACGCGACGAAGTCGAGTTTGCCGTTGGCGATGCGGGGGTAGCGCTCGCCACCGTAGTTGAACACGTTGATCACGCGGAACTGGCCTGCGGTGAACGCTCCCGATTCGAGGAGGAAAACCTCGGCCTGCGAGCTGGCCTGCCCGTAGGCGGCAGCGGACGGATCGAGTTGGCGCCATCGTTCGGCGAGGAACTGGGTGGCTACGAGCTTGGCGGTGTCGCTCGGGTCGGCACTGTCGGGAACCGCGACCGCGTTGCTGAGCGCCCCCGAGCGCGACAACGCGGGTGTGTCCTGCAGAATGGTCGCCCCCGGGACAGCCTCCCAGGAAGGTTCCGGGCCCTTGAGGCCGATGCCGTAGGTCCACCACACAGCGCCCATGATGAACATCCACCCGGCGAACGATGCAAACGTCACCAAGAACCCGAGCCGGGCACCCACGTTGGTGCCGAGCACGAGGTAGACACTGCCCATCAGCGTCACCACGGCGATGATCACCGTCAGGATGCCGCGCAGTTCGGGCATCCAGCCGCCGGGGCCGGAGTTTGGTCCGGCCTCGGTGGCGATGATTCCGATCACGTTGTTGAGCGTCGGTAGGGCGCTGGCAAGGACATGCATCACAGGCTCCGGACGAATTCGACGATGGCTTGGATCTGCTCGTCGGTGAGCATCGCCCCGAACCCTGGCATCCGTCCGCTCCCCTGGCCCTGTGCCCCGTACCGCTTCCCGACTACCGAGCCAGCTTCGATGAAGG
>JANOKQ010000611.1:0-2145 GCA_031419375.1 Acidimicrobiaceae bacterium | reverse complement strand
CGGCCGGCACCGACATCGCCACCCGCCAAGCGCCCAGAGTCGGGGTCGACCACATGCACCCCGCGATCGCGCAAGGTGGCCAGGTTGTGCTGTACCGCCGGGTGCTCCCACATCTCGGTGTGCATCGCCGGGCAGACAACAACCGGGGCGCGAGTGGCCAGCAACGTGTTCGTCAACAGATCTGTCGACAAACCTGCGGCGTATGCCCCGAGTAGACGCGCCGTGGCAGGAACGACGAGCACGAGGTCGGCGCTTTGGCCGAGGCGGGTATGCGGGATCGGCGAAGCCTCGTCCCACAGGCTCGTCTGCACCGGCTCGCTGCACAACGCGGACAGCGTGGTGCGGCCGACAAAGCGTTCCGCACCGGCGGTCATCACCGGCACCACGTGAGCGCCGGCATCGACGAGGCGGCGGCACACCTCGACCGCTTTGTACGCAGCAATCCCACCGGTTACCCCGACGACGATGCGGCGACCTTCGAGCATGGATGGGCCTGCCGAAGCGAGGGGATCAGTCGCCGGTGACAGACGCGCCGACCGCGTCATCGCCGTCGACGGTGTCGCTGTCGACTTCTTGAACGTTCTCGACGCGGATGATCTTGTCGGCGGCGATCTCTTCGAAGCCGATGCTGAGCGGCTTACGGGCGACCGAGCTGACCTGCGGCGGCACCATGTGCCCGAGGCCATCGCCGAGTTGGCTGAAGTACGAGTTGATCTGCCGGGCCCGACGGGCCGCGAGCGTGACCAGGCTGAACTTTGAATCGACCCGGTCGAGGAGTTCCTCGATCGGTGGGTTCATCATGGTGTCGTGCGTGCGTTGCATGCTCGTAGTCCTCCTGAACTGGGGCGCTGCATCCTATCGGCGGACGCAGCGGATTCGGTGCGGCGCGACATGGTGATGCCGCGCCGTGACCGTCAAAGGGCCGTGAGCGTTAAGGGCCGTGAGCCTCAGAGATCGGTCCGGCGGTACTTGTCGATGATCGACAACATCTCGGTGACCGTTCGCTCCAAGTCGTCGTTGACGACGACGTGATCCGCGAGGGCGCGCCCGATCGGCTCTTCCTCTTCGGCCTTGCGGACCCGCTGATCGACCTTGTCTTCGGCGTCACCGCGGCCGCGCAAGCGCCGCGCCTGTTCATTGCGAGATGGTGGCAGTACGAAGATCAGCACCGCCTCGGGGTGCTTGGCCTTCACCTGGCGGGCACCGTCGACTTCGATCTCCAACACGGTGACGAGGCCGGGCCGAAGATCTGGCGACGGGGTGCCGTAGTAGTTCCCGAGAAACTCCGTCCATTCCAAGAACCCGCCATCGGCGATGCGCTGTTCGAACGCATCACGGGATGTGAAGATGTACGCGTCGTCGGCTTCACCGGGCCGTTGCCCGCGGGTGGTCCACGACCGGCTCAGCCACAGCGCGGGATCGCGGCGGACAAGATCGGCGACGATGGTGCCCTTGCCCACGCCGCCGGGACCGGACACGACGAAGATCAACGGTGCCTGCGCCGCCGTCGAGATGTGTTCCGGGGTCAGATGGTCACTTGCCGAGCTGGTCGGGGAGCGCGATCTTCTGCTGGGGTCCGAGCCCTTGCACGCGGCGGTTGTCGGCGATACCGATGTCGTCCATGATCTTGCGGGCCTTGACCTTGCCAACGCCGGGAAGCGATTCGAGCATGGAGACGACCTTGAGCTTGCCAACGGTGGAGTCCGTCGACGCAAGACATTCGGCGAGCGACATCGAGCCGATCTTCAGTTTGTTCTTGAGCTCCGCGCGAGCGGTGCGCGCCTCGGCGGCCTTGACGAGTGCGGCGGCTCGCTGTTCGGGTGTCAGTACGGGAGGTGTTGCCATTTGGCCAGCTTAGCCACGCACGCTGGCCTCCCGCGCGGACCACCCCCGCAAACGCGGGGTTTTCCACGAAGGACGTCCTCAGGACCTCGGCACGCCCCGGAGTCGGTCAAGAATCCGTCAAGAGCACGTTGCCGAGCCGGGACACACCTGCCTACCATGTTTGAAACGCGTTGGAGATCAACGGGAGGTGCCGTTTCCTCGGCAGGCAACCCAGGCGGAACGTTCCCCCACCCGGGTGCAAACTGACTCGATGGTCACCACTGTCCGAAACCCTTTCACCACAAGCAGCGGCGTGTCCAG
>JANOKQ010000610.1:0-4961 GCA_031419375.1 Acidimicrobiaceae bacterium | reverse complement strand
CGAGCCAGCGGGCGATCTCGGAATACGACATGATCGCGACCCGCTCGGCAACGAGGTCTTCTTTGATCATGTCAATCAGGTCCTTGCCGGGCGCGTACTCGGCGTGACTGCGCTGGGCGAGGGTCGAAGGATCGAAGTCGGGTTCGCCCTGCAGTTGCACGATGCGTGCCGCGATCTGATCGGCGTGGCCCTGCTCCTCGGCCGCGTGGGCTAGGAACTCGGCGGCAACGGGAGCCGAGTTGATCCCCTCGGCCATGTAGTAATGGCGCTTGTAGCGAAGTACGCAGACGAGCTCGGTCGCCAACGCCTCGTTGAGCACGGCCACAACACGCTCGCGGTCGGCACCGTAGTCCTCCGTGAGCGGACCGTTCTCCATGTGCGCGCGAGCCTTGTCGCGCAGGGTCTTGACGTCAGACAAATGTTCTTCCATGAGCCGATCGATACCCATTCCAGCTCTCGCCAAACCCCTCCTCTACTGGTTCGCTGCGATCGCAGAAGTGCCCTGAGGGGGGCATGGTGGTCGTACCGCAAGCCGCTACTGGCCGAGGTTGCCTCGACGTCGGGGTACGACTACGACCCGCACGGTTTCGTGTGTCAACTCCTGTAGCAGTGGGTACTTGGAGCCCATGAACCCAACAATCTTATGGATCATCGCCGCCATCCTCGTGATCGTCGGCATCGTGCAACTCATCCAGGGGCAGATCATCTTCGGCATCGTGCTGATCGTGCTGGGCTGCCTCGTCGGCCCAGGGGGGTACAGCATCTTCAGCCGTCGAAGCACTCGCTGAGCCCGGTCCCGCCCCGGCTGCTCGCGTGCGTGATCGGCTGTGGGTGTGCGTGAAACGCGCCCACCCACAGCCGACACACCCAGCCGTACGAGACGAGCGGGTGCAGACGAACGGAGTCGTACGTGACGACGTCTGATGACGGCCCCGCCGAGGCCCGTGGGCGACGTCGGTTGCCCACGTTGAGCGGTGCGTCGAGCCATGCGCCAAGTTGGAAGGAGCGGCACTGGACCAGCCGCAGCCTTCACCGGGTGAGTGACGGGTCGTCCCACGCGATGGCCGGAGTCATCGCCTCCGCGGTGATCGTCGCATGGGTGCTGCTGGGTCTGTTCTACAACTTCCCGACGTGGTGGGCGACCGCGCTCTATGCCACAACTGCCTCGATCACGATGGTGATGACTTTTGTGATCCAGCACACCCAGGCTCGACAGACCGCTGCAACGCAGCGCAAGCTCGACGAGCTGATCCGCACGTCGGCCACAGCCAACGATTCGCTGATCGCATTGGAGGAGGCGCCCGACCAGCACTTGCAGGCTTTGAATGAACTCACGCTCGCCGACCGTCAGTGGACTGACTAGACGCCCGGCGCGGGCACAAACCGAGGTCGCGCGGTGTTGAATAAGGGCGTGACCATTGCCGATTCCACTGCTTCCGTCAACGACGACCAGTTCGAGATCATTGGCGAACACCCGGACGCGTCGTCACGGGTTCGCGACCTGCTCGAGATCGTCGAAATCGTCCGCCCGGTGATCGTCGCCGATGGCGGCGAACTCCACCTGATGTCGGTGGATGTCGTCGCCGGCATCGTGTCGCTCAAGCTCGCCGGAGCATGCGGCAGCTGCGCGGTGGCCGGCGACACGCTCAACCAGGGCGTCGACCGGATCATGCGCGACCGGCTCGACTGGGTCACGTCGGTGGTGGGCGTGGTCGAGGAGTCCGAGGTCACCGGCTTCGGTGGCTGGACGCCGTCCAAGCATTAGGTCCGCACTGAACCGAACCAAGCCGACACGGCGGCTGGGGCGTATTGTGGGCAGTGGCGTCGCCGCCGCTCCCAAGGCCGGGAGGCAACACGTTTCGGAGCACCCATGCCCATTCTCGACAAGCTTGATCTCTCGCTCCGCCTCGATCGCGAACAGTACGCCAAGCGGCTCGAGGATGAACAGCGTCGGCTGCTGCAGTTGCGGCTGCATCTCGGTGGGCAGATGGGCGACGGCACGGGTGGACCTGGCCTGCTGGTGGTGTTTGAGGGTCCGGACGCGGCCGGTAAAGGCGGCGCGATCAAGGCGATCGTCGGGCATCTCGATCCCCGTCACTACGACGTCATCAACTACGCCGCTCCGACCAAGGCGGAAAAACGCCACCACTTCCTGTGGCGCTTCTACCGTGAGCTTCCCGGTCTCGGAGAGATGGCGGTGTTCGACCGCAGCTGGTACGGCCGGGTACTGGTCGAGCGAATCGAGGGCTACGCGTCCGAGGCGGAGTGGAAACGAGCGTACGACTCGATCGTTGAGTTCGAGAAATCGCTCGTCGCCGAGGGTCTGATACTGGTGAAATTCTGGATCCACATCTCTGACGACGAGCAACTCCGCCGATTCGAAGGCCGGCGCGACGATCCGCTGAAGCGGTGGAAGCTGACCGACGAGGATTGGCGCAACCGTGACAAGAACCGCCAGTACGACGACGCCGCCGAAAAGATGTTCGCCAGTACCAGCCACGCCGACGCTCCGTGGGAGGTGATCGCCGGCGAGCAGAAGCGCTACGCCCGCATCGCTGTGCTGGAAACCGTGAACCGCCGCATCGAAGACGGCATGCGCCGCTACGGAATCGAGCCGCCGGCGATCTCCGCGCTCGACGACTTCGACGACTGACCATGCCGACGACCGGTGACCAGCCCGTGACCGACATGTCCGATGCGGCGGCGCGAGTGCTGGCGACGATCGACGATCGGCGCGAGGCGATGATGCGGTCGCTGGCCGACTTCGTGAGGGTGCCGAGTGTCAGCGGCAGCGACGCCGAGAACGAGGCGATTCATCTTGTCGCCGGGTTGATGGGCGATCAGGGACTCGACGTCGATCATTGGCAGATCCCGCTCGGGGAAGTCAGCGGGCTTGCCGACTTCCCCGGCATGGAGGTGGACCGCACGGAGGCGTGGGGTGTGGTCGGCTTGTTGCCCGGTCACGGCAACGGGCGCAGCCTGATGTTGAACGGCCACGTCGACGTCGTGCCGCCAGGCGACCCAGCGAAGTGGTCGGCGTCAGCGTTCGAACCACGCGTCGCAGATGGCCGAATGTACGGACGTGGAACCTGCGACATGAAAGCTGGTGTGATCGCCTCCCTGTGGGCTGCCGATGCCATCCGCCGTGCAGGCGTTTCGTTGCGCGGCGACCTCGTCGTTGCCGCGGTGCTCGGCGAGGAGGACGGTGGGCTGGGAACGTTCGCCACGTTGCAGCGCGGGTGGCGCGCGGATGCCTGTGTCATTCCCGAGCCGACCGACCTCGATCTTGTCCCAGCCAACGCTGGAGCGCTCACCTTCCGGCTGCACGTGCACGGGCACGCGACCCACGCGTCGCGACGCACGTCGGGGGTGAGCGCGATCGAGAAGTTCGTCCCGATCCACCAAGCGATCATCGAGCTGGAAGCCGAGCGCAACCGTGACGCGGTCGTGAGCTCGAAGTTCCCGCTGGCCTATCCGGTGTCGATCGGCACGATCACCGCCGGCGACTGGGCGTCGTCGGTGCCCGACTTGTTGGTGGCCGAGGGGCGCTTCGGCGTGGCGCTCGACGAGCCCCCCGAGGTCGCTCGTGAGGCCCTCGAAGCGGCGGTGTCGCGGGCGTGTGCGGCCGACCCATGGCTGTGCGATCACCCGGTGACGGTGGAGTGGTGGGGCGGGCAGTTCGCCTCCGGCCGGTTGCCCGACGGTACCGGCCTGCTCGAGCAGATGAGCGCCGCGCACCTCGCCGTGAGCGACACCAAGCAAGACACCTGGGTTGCGCCGTACGGCAGCGACCTACGCCTGATGACCGGCATCGGCGGAGTACCCACCATCCAGTACGGCCCGGGTGATGTTGCACTCGCGCATGGTCCCGACGAACACGTGGTGCTCGCCGACGTGCTCACCACAGCACGCGCACTCGCCTTGTTGGCCCTCGACATCTGTGGGATCGCCTGACAGCTTCGCGCCAGGCAGCGCTGTCGTGAACGCGGTGGGTTTGGCCGGTGGTGCACGTCGCGCGTGGCTGGCTTGGCGTCAGGCTGGTGAGCCGAACTGGCGGTCGCCGGCGTCGCCAAGACCGGGGACGATGAACGCCGTGTCGTTCAGTCGCTCGTCGACCGCCGCGGTGTAGATCGCAAGGTCGAGCCCGGCCGCTTCCAACAGGGCGATGCCCTCCGGAGCGGCGAGTACGCACACGACGATGATCGTTCCGGTCGCGCCCCGGTCGAGCAGCAACGTGCACGCATGCGCCAGCGATCCGCCGGTCGCGAGCATCGGGTCGAGCACGATGCACTGGCGCCCGGCGAGCGTCTCGGGGAGCTTGTTGACATACGGCTTGGGCTGGAAGGTCTCCTCGTCGCGGGAGATCCCGATGAAGCCGATGTCGGCGTTGGGCATCAGTTCCTGGGCGGCGTGCACGAACCCGAGGCCGGCGCGCAGCACTGGCACGACCACCGGCTCGGAGGCGAGCACACGGCCATCGGTTTCGGTCAGCGGGGTGGTGACCCGGACCGCTTTCGTCGGCAGCGACCGGGTCGCCTCGGCGAGCAGCAGCGACCCGATCCGCTCGAGCTCTTGGCGGAACAGGGCATTGGGCGTGGATGCATCGCGTACCCGCACCAACGCGTCGGCGATGAGCGGATGATCGACATGATGAACGACGACAGGCATGGCGTCGAGTGTGCCAGACGCGGACGCAGTCCAGCCAGGGAAGGGGTCAGGGAGCGGTCATCGACGGGTCAGATTGCGCCGAGCGTGGCATCGGCGCGCAGCAGCGCGTAGCGCGGTTTGATCAGCCCGTTGATGATCCGTAGTCGCTCGGGGAACGGGGCGAATGCGCTCTTCATCGCGTTGACCGTGAGCCACTCGAAATCGTCGAGGCCCCAGCCGAACGCGTCGTTCAGTTCGGCGAACTCGTGCGTCATCGACGTGGCACTCATCAGCCGGTTGTCGGTGTTGACCGT
>JANOKQ010000609.1:0-4384 GCA_031419375.1 Acidimicrobiaceae bacterium | reverse complement strand
CCGTCGTCGTCGAGTAGCGGGCCGGCGACAGGGGTGTCGAACGGGGCCATGTACTCGAGGTGCCGTGGCCGGGTTTCCATCCGCAAGGCGAGGCTGTTCGGGTGGTCGATGGCGTGAATTACGAAGCGCATCCTTCAATCCTTGCGCACTTGGTGTCCAGTGCGGTAGGCCACACCAGGCAGCACGCACAGCATCTCGAACAAAAGGTTCGCGGCCAAAAGTGCGGTGTTTCCGGACGTGTCGTAGGGCGGGGCGACCTCCACCAGGTCGGCGCCGATCAGGCGGGTACCACGCAGCCCGCGGATGATCTCGACACCCTGGATGCTGGTGAGGCCGGCGATCTCCGGGGTGCCGGTGCCGGGAGCGACCGACGGGTCGAGCCCGTCGATGTCGAAGCTGAGGTAGGTGGGACCGTCGCCCAGCATGGCGCGCACCTCTTCCATCAGGGGTGTGAGGGAGTGGTGCCAGCACTCTTCGGCGGCGACGACGCGGGCCCCCTCGCCGACGATCCAGTCGAAGTCATCGGCTGCGTAGCCGGTGCCGCGCAGGCCGATCTGGACCGTGCGTGTGGCATCGACGTAGCCGTCGTCGATCGCGTGCCGCAACCACGTGCCGTGGGTGATCCGCTCGCCGAACATCGCCCGGCTGACGTCGGCATGGGCGTCGACGTGGACCATCCCGACGGGACCGTGGCGCTCGGCGAGGGCGCGCACGATCGGGTAGGTGAGGGTGTGGTCGCCGCCGATCGACAGCGGCACGTCGACGGTGTCGAGGAGACACCGGTAGTGCTCGGTGATGATCTCCAAACTCGCTGCGAGGTTGAACGTGTTGAGCGCCACGTCGCCGGCGTCGCACACGGCCAGGCTGTCGAACGGGGCCGCCCTGGTTGCCATGTTGTACGGCCGCACGAGGCATGATTCGGCGCGGATCTCGCGCGGCCCGAAGCGAGCCCCGGAACGGTTGGAGGTGCCGATGTCGAGCGGCACACCGACGAACCCGACATCGAAGTGCGTACCCGGCGACGGCTCGCCCGTCGCCGTGCCACCCGGAGGGAGGCGCATCATGGTCGCCGGCCCGCCGAAGCGAGGCATCACGTTGCCGCCGAGCGGCTGCGGGAACGACGGACTGTCGCTGTCACTGGACATGCCGGCACGGTAGCGCCGATACCCCTGTCCGGCCGACGGGCGGGTCGGTGGACATGTCGGCTGCCGGCTGGCTCGGCCGGTGGAAGCCCATCTTCGTTCGGCCGGGGAACGTGATGTCGCGGTCGAAGTCGAGTTGGTTGTAGATGCGGTCGGGGATGTCGTAGCCGAGATCGTCGACCTCGCCCTTTTCCGGTCGCCAGCCGAGCACGTCCTTGTCGAGATCGATCCGCACAACCTCGAACGGCGCGAGGAAGCCGTCATCGATGCCCTGCTTGAGCGAGTACGTGTAGACCCGCTCGCCGAAGTAGTGGATGGAGAGTGCGACACCTCTCGCGGACGAACTTCGGCAACGCGCTCGACGGGGTCCCGCTCGATGGCTACCAGTTTGTGAAGGATCTTCAAGGCCCGTCGTACGTGTTCGCGATACTCACAGATCCCAGAATCCGTCGTGACGACTGGTAGCCGAGGCGAGGCATCGAACGGTGACGCTCCCTGAGACCGATATAGCGCGTATCCGGCGGTGGGTCGATGCGCGCAACGCGAGATTGCCTGAGCGCGCCGTTGGGCAGATCCGCTACGAGATGGACGTCGACGATCGAGCGATCACGCTCCTCGAGTGCCGACCGCCATGGCGGGATGGCTTCGGTTCGGAGTGGACACGGTTCCCGATCGCGCGGCTGCGATACACGAAGGTGCGACGTGAATGGCAGATCTACGGGCGCGATGAGAACCTGAAGTTCCACGCGTACGACCTCGCGCCGCCTTCGGTGACCGTGGACGAGTTGCTCGCTGAGATCGACCCTGACCCGACGGCGATCTTCTTCGGCTGAATATTGAAGCTTGCGAATTTTTCGTTTTGCTGTACGATCAGGGTCTGAAGGGGAGCACCGAGATGACCACACCGACGATTGAACGCACCGTCCTGCCACCGACCGAGTCGCTTGATGCGCTAGTCGCAATGCTCAGCCGTCCCGGCGCAGAGCCGACCACCACGTTGTCGGGGCCGAACGGCGAGCATCTCGTGCTGCCGCCGCAGATCTTCGAGGTTCTCCGTGGTGTTGTCGACGCGATGGCCAGCGGCCAAGCGGTGACGATCGCGCCCGTTCACCAGCGGCTGACGACCCAAGAGGCTGCCGAGTTGCTCGGCATCAGCCGGCCCACCCTCGTGAAGCTTCTCGAGTCGGGCGAGATCCCCTTTGAGCAGCCGGGACGTCACCGAAGGGTCCGATTGGCCGACGTGCTGACCTATCGCGAGCGAAGCTCCGTCGATCGTCGCGCGGCCCTCGACCGGATGGTCGAAATCGCTGACGAGGCGGACATGTACGAACGGACAGCGTTACCAAAGCGCACCCGCTGAGGTCATCTCGTGCCGTTCGCCGTTGTGCTCGACACCTGTGTGGTCTATCCGGCCCATCTGCGGGACACGTTGCTGCGCCTCGCTGAGCGGGGTCTCTATCTGGCTCTGTGGTCGCCCGACATCATCGAGGAACTCCACCGGAACCTGGTCGAGGCCGGCATAGACGTGCGGCTCGTCGACAACCTGATCGCGGAGATGGGTGGTGCTTTCCCCGATGCCGAAGTCACGGGTTACAGCTCGTTCATCGAGGGCTTGACCTGCGATCCGAAGGACCGCCACGTTCTGGCTGCAGCTGTGCGTGCGAATGCCTCCGGCATCGTCACGTTCAACCGCGACGACTTCCCGGCGGCAAGCGTGGGACCGTTCGAGATCGAAGTCATCCACCCCGACACGTTCCTTCTCGACCAGCTTGATCTCTCGCCCGTAGCCGTGATCGAAGAGCTTGCCCGCCAGGCCGCGGCGAATCGCCGCGAGCCGAGGACGCTGCCGAGCATCCTCGACGCGCTCGCCAAGGCCGGCGTCCCATCGTTCGCCGACGAGGTGCGGCGCCGGACAGCGTGAGTCGATCGCCCGCTCTACGGACTTAGCTGCTTCCAGGTGACGCTGAGCCTCGCCTGGGAGTAGATCGCCTCGATTGCGTCGGCGTCGACGGATGGGGGTAGCGATTGCAGCCAACGAACGAGGCGCCGACAGGTGGTGACGTGCACGTCCGGAGGCATCTGCTTCACGGTGAAGTCGTCCAGGTCGACGAACACAAGCGCGGCCGTGACATGTACTCGCTCACCGCATGCGCTCGACAGCAGTCGTGCTGCGCGCTGTGCCTCGAACTGCGAGTTCCGTAGGTAGTCGGTCCGCTGGCCGTTCACCATCACCATGCGATCGGCGACCCATGTCTTGCCGCCAGGATGGCATTTGGTGTTGAGTGTGATCACTCCGGCTGGTCCGATGACGATGTGGTCGATGTCGCTGCCACGCTCGCCAACCTCTACTACGTGAGGCACTCGCCAAGCCGGGCCAAGTTTGGCCAGCTCCGCCGCAACCTTCTCCTCACCCTTCGCTGACTCGCCACGCTCGTTCGTCGGTCCTCACTCCGACCACGCGGGCGACGAAGTTCATCACCGGTGCCCGTGCGTTCACCTCGTCTCGCTTTGCACGAGCAGCGGCGCCTGCCACGTTCGCAGCCAGGTCTTGAAACTCGGCGGGCGTGGGGCCGACGCCTCCACAGCTGCAGCGGCAGGCGACGGCGCGGAAGCGTTCGTCGCCACGTCAGCGGTCCAACGGACGAGACACTCCCGTAGCGCCGCCTCGTAGTCGGGCGCCTTGGCGACGACGGTGCGCGCGACGAGATCGATGTGGCCGACGTCGGCTCCGTCGATCGTCTTCAGGTACACGCGGTCCTGGCCGTGGCGCGTCCAACGTGTCTCGATGAGAGTTGGGTCACGGTTGATGTATCGGCCATGTGGCCGGCCGGCTGGATCGCCGCGTACCGTGGTCGAATGTCGTCCGAGCCGGGGCCCCAAGCCAAGCGCAGATCGAGGCTGCCGTCGAGCAGACCCTCGTCGGTTGGGGCGCGGAGCTGGACGCCGGCCAGAAGTTCTGGTGGATGGACTGGAACCGCATGATCCGCGACGCGATCACAGCGATGCGGACGGGCGAGCCGGTGCTCTACGACGACGGCGAGTGACGGTGCGCGATCTGTCTGGATTGGTGATCTGCCTGCAGCAGACAGAGCAACCTTCTAGGCAGAACTTCTAACGGAATTTCTAACGGACCAGGTGACAAAGGGCGTTATCCGCAGCCACCAGGTGACATCCCGAAATGGCGAAAGCCCTACTAGATGGCACAAAGTGACACAGGACATCACAGGGTGACAGCACCGTTC
>JANOKQ010000608.1:0-2107 GCA_031419375.1 Acidimicrobiaceae bacterium | reverse complement strand
GGCGACACCGACATGGTGCGCGGTGAAGACGTGCAGGCCGCGGCGCGCGAAGGTGATCGCGAAGCACTCGACGTGATTGACAACTTCGGTCGATGGGTGGCGCTGGGTCTGGTCAATCTGACCAACGTGCTCGACCCGGAGATGTTCGTGCTCGGCGGTGGTCTCGCTTCGTCGGGGGACCTGTACCTCGGTCCGATTCAGCGATGGTTCACGGCGCTGCTGTATGCACCCGACGTTCGCCCGCACCCCGCACTGGCCTTCGCGACCCTGGGCGACCAGGCCGGTGCCGTTGGCGCAGCGCTGTTGCCAGAACTCCACTGACGCGATCTGGGTCAGGACTCGCCGGGGCACGGCCCGCCGGCGCCGGTGGTGGCGCCTGTATTGGCGATCTGGGCGAGCAGCGGCGCCGCTTCGCGAATGTCGGTAGCCCACGCCTTGTCGCCGGTGATGCTGCTGCGCGCCCACACGACCGCAGTGGCGTGGCCGTCAACAACGAGCACGGCGCCGGAGTCACCATGTTCGATATCGGCCTCGATCTGGTACGCCTGCCGCAGCGAGGTGGCGATGCCGTCGATGTCGCTCGCCTTCAGATCGACGAAGCGCACAACCGTGAACGGCTCCGACACTGCAACATCGCGCCGGGTGGCCACGAGTGTTCCGGTGTCGCCGACGTCGAGTTGACCGATCGGCAACGGTTCGACGCCGGCAGTCGGCACGGTCAACACGGCGAGATCGGTCCGCCGATCGATGGCCGAGATCGACGCCTCGTGGGTCGTTCCATCGGCGGCCACCACGTGGATCTGGCTGGCGCCAGCGACCACATGGGCGACGGTCACCACGACACCGGCACGTACGAACGACCCACTCCCGAGCGTCGGCCGTGCCGAGCACCCCTCGGCGATCACCCGCACCGCAGCACGCTCGGCGGCCGCCGCGGAGCCGCGTTCGGTTCCGCTCGCCGCGGTCCCAAGGCCGACACCGCACCCGCTCGTCATCACGCCGGCACACACGCTGGTGAGCACACGGGTCAGCGCACCGGCCCGTCGGGTGCCTGCGGGGGTGCCGACGGTGTACATGGGAGCCTCACCGTACCGAACGGGCTCCTATCGGTGACCGGTGCCACCGGGTTTACCTTGTTGTGGTGATGCTGAGCGAGACGAACATGCGGCTGGAGCTGGGGGTGGGTACAGTCCGCAATCATGCTCGTGATGATCACTGCGTCAGGTGGCGCCACGCACCGTCATGCCTTACACCGTGATGACGGCCATGGCGCCTGACTCGCCGGTGGAGCATCTCCATGTACGTCGGCACAACCTGTCGTTGGTGCTGCGCCTGGTCGCAGCCCAGGCGCACCGCAGCCGTGCATCGATCGCCGCGACCACCGGATTGACGCGAGCGACCGTGTCGAGCCTTGTCGCCGAATTGATCCAGCGTGGCCTGGTGCGCGACCTGGGGCGCGAGACCGACCAGCGGGTCGGTCGGCCGGCAACGCTGTTGGAGCTCGACGGTTCCGGCGTGGTGACCGTTGGGGTCGAGCTCAACGTCGGCTACACCTCGGTGATCGCCAACGATCTGGCGGGAACCACGGTGTACGAGCGGCGCCGCCCGCTGGCCACGGCGTCGAGCGAGTTCGAGACGTTGCTCCCGGTGCTGGTCGGCGAGATACGCCGGGCGATCGACGTGGCCGAGACCGCTGGGCACAGCGTGGTCGGCATCGGGGTGGCGGTACCCGGCATCGTCGATGCGGTCACCGGGGTCGTTATCTTTGCCCCGAACCTAGGTTGGCGGCACGTTCCACTCGGCGAACGCCTCGTCGCGCACTTCGGTTCGTCGCTGTCGATCATGGTCGACAACGAGGCCAACATGGGTGCCGTGGCCGAGCACCGTGTCGGCGCAGCAAGGGGCGCCGATCACCTGGTCTATGTGCTCGCCGCGAACGGGGTCGGTGCCGGTGTGATCGTCAACGGAGCGTTGTTTCGTGGCGCGTCCGGTGCCGCTGGAGAGATCGGCCACACCACGGTTGAGCCGACGGGTGTGTGGTGTGCGTGCGGGAGTCAGGGTTGCTGGGAGACAAAGGTCGGACTCGAGGCGCTGCTGGTCGCCGCGG
>JANOKQ010000607.1:0-5803 GCA_031419375.1 Acidimicrobiaceae bacterium | reverse complement strand
CCGGATGCCCGAATTTCGCCGACCACCGGCTCTGACCTGCTCGTTTGTTGTGCCCGGGACGAGATTCGAACACGTACGTACGTTCGTACAAGGGGGTTTAAGCCCCCCGTGTCTGCCAATTCCACCACCCGGGCCAGCGCTTCACACTACGCGGTCTTGGTGCCGCTCGGGCCTTGGTTCGCTACGAACGTCGGGGTGTATGGTCGCGGGCATGAGCCAAGAAGTCATCTCCCGCGTCACCTCACTCGTCAACCAGTTCGATGCCCGCGTGCAGGCGGCCGGCAGCGACAGCTGGGACAACCAATCCCCGTGCGCCGATTGGAAGGCCCGCGATGTGGTGGCCCATGTAGCCAACAACCTCGCCGGCGTCACCGCCGGCCTCACCAGCACCGAGCCCAGCCCAGTCTCCGCCGACGGCGATATCGCTGCCTCGTGGGGCCAGGTTCGCGACGGGTTCGTGGGCGCGATCGGCACGGCCGACCTGAGCCAGACGCTGAACGGCCCCTTCGGGCCAATGCCTGCCGATCAACTGCTCGGCCGGATCATGAGCACCGATGTGTTGGTGCACACCTGGGATCTGGCCCGCTCGGTCGGCGGCGACGAGCAACTCGACGCCGATGCGGTGGAGGGCGCGTACTCGGGGATGAAGCCGATGGACGCGATGATCCGCCGACCCGGCGTGTTCGAAGCGAAGGTGGAGCCGCCGGCCGGTGCTGATCGCCAAACCGAGTTCCTCTGCTTCCTCGGCCGCAACGTCTGACCTGCATCCTCTGATCCGCGACGCCTGATCCGCGACGCCTGATCCGGGACCTCTGATCCGCAACCTCTGACCGGCAACGGCTGACGGCGACCGGGCTCACGCGACCCTGCTGATCTGCTCGGGGCAGACGAGCCCGATCGCCTGCCACAGGTCGGTGCGCAACCGGTCGGCCTCTGGCGGTTTCAACCCGTTGGCCACCACCACGCCTTCGATCATGTCGGCCACCACCGCACCCCACGGACGACCGCGCACCTGCACCGCTACCACGACCCCGCCCGAGTGGCGGCGCACTGTTCGCTGCACCCCGACGACGCGCGGCGGGCAGCGGTAGCTCGGCGCGACCAGGCCCCGCCGTCTGGCCTCGCGCCCGAACAGGCGCGCCGCCTGCGAGAAATCGACAGTGGAACCAGATAGCGAGGGCGGCCCGGGGGGACCGGGCGAGGGCGGGGACTTCATGTGGCCATCATGCGCCGGGGGTGCGACAGGGTTCCGTAAACGACCAGTAGCGTCGCCCTGTGGAGTCGACCCGTGAGCTCACCCCCACCCAGCAGCGCCTGCTCGAGCAGCTCCGTCGCGACACCGATCCGTTGGTGTTCGACGCCATGTACATCGACGATCTCGTCCGCCGCGGTCACGAGGCGCTCGCCGAGCGATCGGCCCGCTTCGGTGGCGAGCGTCAGGTGGTGAGCAAGGGCTTCCTCACCAACATCCACGGTTGCGAGGCGCGCCATCTCGCCCCCGACACGTTCACATGGACTCCGGCCAACGCGCGCGGGTTCGTGTCGCACAAGGCGATCGAGCTCGGCGCCCACTGGAACGGAGAGCCGGTACCGGAGGTGCTCGTCGACGAGGCGCTTGCCCGCCTGGCCGACAGCCCAGGCAACCAGGGCGACTTCGTTGCCGGGCTCACCGACGCCGACCGGGCCGAGCTGCGCGGCTTCGCCGTCGAGCGCGTCACCCGCTTCATGGAGGACTTTCCGCCGCTCCCAGCAACGGCCCATCCGGTGTACGAGGCCCGCACCCGGTGGTCGCCGCCGGGCACGATCGAGCTCGTCGGCAAGACCGACCTATTGGTCGGCAGGCCCGATGGGCGGATCAGCACCCGCCTGATCGTCGACTTCAAGACGGGCTGGCGCAACGTTCATCACCGCGACGATCTGCGCTTCTACGCACTGCTCGAAACCATGGTCCGCAAGGTGCCGCCGCGGCGGCTGGTCACCTACTACCTCGACTCCACCGAGGCCGACGTGGAAGACGTCACCGAGGGCGTCCTCGACGCAGCCCTGGCCCGCCTGCTCGGCGGGATCGACCGCCACATCGAGCTGACCATCGGCGACGGTCAGGGCACGAAGCGAGACGCCGTCAAGCGCCCTGCCTCAGCCTGTCGGTGGTGTCAGATTGCGGCCACCTGCACCGAAGGCCAACAACACCTGCGCTCCCTCAACGGCGAGATCTCGCAAGGCTTCGACGACTGACCCTGCGAAGTCAGCTCGCCGCAACGCCACCCCAGCGGACACTCACCGCCTTACGGCGACATCAACGCGATCGGCAGGCCGAGACCGGCCTCTGGGCGGAACGAGGCGATGAACCGGCCCGGCTGCACCGCAGCCTTGGGGAGCGAGATCAGCTCGGGGCCCAGGCGATCGGCTGCGCCGTGGATGTCATCGACGACGAACACGAACCCCCACAACGCGGCGTGATCGGCGGTCGCGGACCTCGTCTCGACCACCTCGACGATCAGCTCGCCGAAGCGATGGAAACCTTGCCGAATCTGGCCCACCTCGCGGACGCGTTTCAGCGGCTCACCGGTCGCCGCTTCGATCGCGCCGCATGTGCGATCGAGCGAGTCGGTCATCACCACGAGATGGTCGAACGACACGACGCCGAGCGGATGGACGGCCCCACCAACCGCTGCCGGCGGGGTGCCCCCTTCGATGTGTCGTGTGGGCAGGCCGTCGATGGAGACGGGCTTCGTCGGCGCGCCGTCGAGAACCCATGCCGCAATCGCCACCGGATGATCGGCAGCGGCGGGCTCGAAGCGGAGCAGGATCCCACCGATCTGTGCGACATCGTCGACGACCGACAGCCCGATCGCGACCCACGGTTCCGGCGACGAGCGGACCACGATCTCGGCGACGGCGGTCATCGCTCACCGAGGCCGAGCTGCCATGACAGGAACGACAACACGTCGACCCCTTCGGCGATGCGCATGCTCGCCGGCTTGCCGACGCCGTGCCCGGCGCGGCCCGCTTGCATCAACAGCACCGGCCGCTGCTGCGGATCGTGCCCCGCGTCCTGCAGCGCGGCGGCCATCTTGCGGGCGTGCAGCGGGTCGACACGAGTATCACCCTCGGCCGTGGTGAACAGCACCGCCGGATACGTGACACCGGAAACGACTGCGTGATACGGCGAGTAGCCGTGCAGCCAGGCGAATTCCTCGGCCGCATCGGGGTCGCCGTACTCGTCGGTCCATAGCCGCGCAATGAGGAACTGCGGGAACCGCACCATGTCGAGCAGCGGCACCGCGCACCACACCGCGCGGGCAAGATCTGGCCGTTGGACGATCGCCGCCCCGACGAGCAGCCCGCCGTTGGAGCCACCCACCAGCCCGAGTCGGTCGGGGGCGGCCAGACCTTGCGCGACGAGCCAATCGCCGGCTGCGTGGAAGTCGTCGAACACGTTCTGTTTGTTGGCCCGCCGGCCCGCCTCGTGCCACTTCTCGCCGTGTTCGAGGCCGCCGCGCAACCCGGCGATCGCCCACACTCCACCCTCGGCACACCATGCGGCGATGTTGGGAACCCAGGCCGGCGATTCAGAGATGGCGAAACCGCCGTAGCCGTTGAGGATGAGCGGGCGATCGGGCCCCGGAATCACATCAGATCGGTGGATGACGAACAGCCCGATCTCGGTGCCGTCGAGGGACGGGTAGTGCATCTGGCGCACCACGAGGTTCGCCAGCTCCGACTTCTCCGGCAGCGCCGGGCACCACCGCTGCGGCCGCCCCGACTCGTAGCGCCAGATGCACGTCGGCGTATCGAACGTCGACACCACCAGAGCGGCGCGGTCGCCGTCGGCCTCGATCTGGTACACCGCGGTCAGGCCGAGTCCGTCGACGATCCCGAGCATGCGTCCATCAAGCGACCACCGCTCGACCGAGTCGATCGCCCCGCGGCTCACCGGGATCAGTAGTTCGTCGCCGCACACCGTCGGGTGGCCAACGACCACATCGGCACGCTCGGCAACGACGGTGACCCAGGGGTCGACCGACCCGTTAGTGGCCGGGCCGGCGGCGACGTGCACCGCTCGGCCGTTCGGCGCACCGTGGCGGGTGGAGCCGACCAGACCGTCGGCGACGAAGACGAAGCTCGACTGCACGTCGACACCTTCGATGACCGTCGACCAGGAACCGGTCGCAACCTGCATCAAGTACACATCGGTTCGGCTCCAGCCAACCTGCACCTGCACCAACAGGCGCTCGCCGTCGGGCGACACCTGCACGTCGGGCCACGCTTGCGGATTCGCCAGCCGGTCGAACACGACCGGATCGCCGGCGGGGTCGGTTCCGAGACGATGGAAGCGGATGTGGCGGTGGTACTGATCCTCCGCGGGGTAGCGGGCGTACCAGAACCCGCTGGAATCGGGCAGCCACGCCACCGACGCGGCGCGGGTGTCGGGGATGCGCAGTTCCGCCACGGCGGCCGTCGCCGTCTCGAGGATGTGCAGCACGCTGTTCTCGGTGCCGCCCTCACTGAGCCCGATCGCCACGAGCGCTCCGTCGGCCGACGGTTCGAACCAGTCGATCGCCATCGCCGCATCGGTGGCCAGCGCAGCGGGATCGAGCAACATCCGCGAGGCCACCGCGGCATCGGCGAACGACCGCGCGACGAGCGCGAACTGGTCGGCATTTCGACCGCGTTCGAGAACGAACAACGTGTCGCCGCGGACCGCGCACCCGGTGACGGTCGGAAGTGCGATCAACGCGGAAAGGCGCTCGTGCCATCGCTCCCTGTCGGGACGGGCATCGAGCGCCTGTCGGGTGTAGCTGTTCTGTGCGGCGACCCAATCGGCCACCTCGGGCTGATCACCCGTTTCGAGCCAGCGATAGGGGTCGGCTACCGAGACGCCGTGGTAGACGTCGGCAATGTCCTCCCGCCGGGTGGGGGGAGGAGCGGGGTGCTGGCGGTCAGCCACGCCCCATGTTGGGGCGCTTGCCGTGGTTTGCTTTTGAACGGCGCAAACGCGCCTTGCGCTTCTTGGTCTTCTTCGACATAGGCAGCAATCCTAGCGGTGCTCCGCTGGCGTTACTCCGGCTGCCGGTTGTGCGCCGCGGCCATTCAGGCTGCGTTGCGGGTCCAGGCGAGCAGGTCGTCAGCCGACAAGGTGTTGATCACACGATCGAGCGGGACACCCACTTCGGCTGCCCGGTCGCAGCCGTGCGGTTGCCATTCGAGCTGACCCGTCGCGTGCGCGTCGGAATCGATCGAGAACCAGCATCCGTACTCGATCGCCAGCGCGAGCAACTCGCGCGGCGGGTCGAGCCGTTCGGGCCGGCAGTTGATCTCGACCGCAGTGTGGAACTGAGCGCACGCGGCAAACACATAATCGGCATCGAAGGTAGATGGCTCGCGCCGGCCGATCATCCGACCGGTGCAGTGACCGAGGATGTCGACATGGGGCGAGGCCACCGCACGGACCATTCGCGCGGTCATCGCCCGCTCCTCCATCCGCAGTTTGGAATGCACACTGGCGACGACCACATCGAGGTCGCCGAGCATGTCGTCGTCGAGATCGAGCGTGCCGTCTTCGAAGATGTCGACCTCCATCCCGGTGAGGATGCGGAACGGGGCGAGGCGCTCGTTGAGCTCGGCGACATCGGTGACCTGACGGGCGAGCCGCTCGCGATCGAGACCGTGGGCGATGGTGAGACGAGACGAATGATCGGTGAGCACCATGTACTCGTGGCCGAGGGCGATCGCGGCGCGGGCCATCGATTCGATCGTCGCCCCGCCATCGCTCCACCGGCTGTGCAGGTGACAATCGCCC
>JANOKQ010000606.1:0-1953 GCA_031419375.1 Acidimicrobiaceae bacterium | reverse complement strand
GGCGGCGATGTCGGCGGCCGTCGCGCCGAACATGCCGGTGTAGACGGCGTTCGGGCACAGGCACGAGACGCGGATGCCGAGATGGTCGTAGTTCAGCGTCAGCCACTCGGCGTATCCGAGCGCGCCGTGCTTGGTGAGGGTGTAGCCGGCTGCCGATGGGCCGGTGATCAGTGCCGCGGCAGAGATCGTTTGGACGAGGTAGCCGCCACCGCGAGCGATCATGCCCGGCACGACCGTTTGCGCAGCCCACACATGGGCGAGGAGGTTGACATCGACGATGCGCCGGTACACGTCCGGCGACACATTGAAGTCGTAGGTCACCGGATCGCTGTAGCCCGCGTTGGAGCAAAACACATCGACGGGTCCGAATCGCGATTCGGTCGCCGCCACGAGCGCGTTGATCGCCTCGGGGTTGCCGACATCGCACGCCACTCCGAGCCCGCCGATGCCATCGGCAACGCGGGTCGCAGCCTCGCCGTCGATGTCGGCGACGACAACGCCGGTCGCGCCGCGCTCGGCGAAGCGGGTGGCGAGCGCGCAGCCAATTCCGTTCGCCCCACCCGTGACCACGACGACTTTTCCGGTGATGTCGATCAGGTTCTCCTGTCGGTGAAACAGGCGAAACGAAGTGCTCCGGAATCGTTCACGACCAAACCGTAGTGCTGGGAGCGACCCTGGTGGGTGCCGACGTCACGACTTGAGCAGGCGTTCGATCGCTCGGGTCGCCTCGGTGACCATCCGGTCGGCGTGGGCCGGATCGTCGGTTGCGGCGTTGGCAACGCAATGGCGGACGTGCTGGTCGAGCAGGCCAACCGCAACGCTTTGCAGGGCTTTGGTCACCGCGCTGACCTGGGTGAGGATGTCGATGCAGTAGACGTCTTCGTCGATCAGGCGTTGCAGCCCGCGGACTTGGCCTTCGATACGGCGCAGCCGCTTCAGATAGGCGTCTTTGTCCATCGTGTAGCCGCGGACTACAGCGTCGGCTGATTCGGGTGCTGCGATTGCCATGCATCCAGCATACCGGGAGGGGGTACATACAAGAAATGCCGGGGCTCCTTGGGACCGCGTTTGAAAATACCAGAGGGGGGTATACTCAGAGCAGTTCGCAAGGAGCAACCGATGAACCCGACAACAACGACAACCATCACCGTGAGCGGCATGACGTGCGGGCATTGCGTCGCTGCTGTTACCGAGGAGCTCACCGGGATCGATGGCGTCACCGATGTCACGGTCGACCTCGCCAGTGGGGCAGTCAGCATCAGCTCTGATGGTCCTGTCGATCCGGTGCTGATCGCTCACGCAATCGACGAAGCCGGCTACGAGCTGGTCTCATGAACGCCGGGGCGAAGCTGGCGGCGTTCGCCGTGGTCCTGGCGGCCGTGTTCGGCGGCGCACTGGCGGTCGGTGCGGCGGTCGACCCGATCGGCGAAACCGATCACCCGGGCATGCCTCACGACACACCCGATGTTGGCATCCCTGATATGGATCCGGATCATGAGGACGGGCACTGATGTCTCCCGATGCCGAGGTTCTCGACGGGCGCTCGCGGATTCTGCTCGACATCGGTGGGATGACGTGCGCATCCTGCGCAGCACGGATCGAAAAGAAGCTCAACCGGATGGTCGGCGTCACGGCCTCGGTCAACTACGCGACCGAGAAGGCCAGCGTTACCTTCGACGATGCCGTCACGCCGGCGTCGCTCATCGCCCAAGTCGAGGCGACCGGATACACCGCCCACCTGCCCCAGGTCGCTGCGAGTGCGGGAGCGGAGCCCCTGGAGCAGCGCGACGAGCCGACCCGTTTGCTCCGCCAACGGGTTGTGATTTCGGCCATTCTCGCGGTACCGGTGATCGCCATGGCGATGGTTCCGGTGCTGCAGTTCGATGGCTGGCAATGGCTGTCGCTCACCCTCGCCGCGCCGGTCGTGGTCTGGGGAGCGTGGCCGTTCCACAA
>JANOKQ010000605.1:0-2721 GCA_031419375.1 Acidimicrobiaceae bacterium | reverse complement strand
CCCGCGGCCTCGCACGCCTTGGGAGCGAAGACAGTGGATGTCACCACGAACGGAGCGCGTTCATCTCCGTCAGGACTCGGCGGCTTTCGGCTCGGTCGGCCTCGTCGTCCATCAACGCCAATGATTCGTTGCGCATCTGCTCGCGCCTGCGTAGCCGTACGGCGTCGGAGGCGGTCGATCCATCGGCTATTCCGCGAGGCATGAAGGGCGCTTAGCCGTTGAGGGCTTCGGCGAGGACGGCGCGTTCGGCGGCACCGAGGGGGATGTCGGCGATGGCTGCGGCGCCGGCGGGGGAGAGCTTGCGGGCGGTCTTGCGCAACACGCTGATCAGCAGGTCGTGGTCGAGGCGGCGGTTCAGATCGGCGAGTTGGGTTTCGATGAACACCAGGCATGCCGCGTCCTCGACGGCCTGCGAACCGGCATCGGTCGCGAGACGGTCGCGGCGGACGAGCGCCTGCACCCGTTCGATCTCGGCGGGGGAGTAGCCCGCTGCGTCGAGGAGCACCGCGACGTCAGTTGCGTGGCGTTGGCGTTGATCCCGCTTCCACGCGAGGTAGCCGGCACGGCCTTCCGGGTAACTGGTGCGGGGCAATTCCCACCGGCGGAGATGGTGCGCACGTGCCGCTAGCAACAACAGTTCGTCGGAGGAGCCGTGCAGCGACGCGATCCACTCCGATGCGAGGAGGCCGTGGGCGAACGCGAGCGGCAGTTCGTGGCCGCGCACGCTGATCGAGGTGGGGTCGGCAGAGTTGGCTGCGTCGATTGCCGCCACCGCTGCGTCGTAGCGGCTGTTCAGACGGCACACTCCGACTCGCCGACGTCGCCGGTGAACGGCCCGGTCTCGTCGTAGTCGAGGTAGAAGTCGGGCCGCTCGTCGGGGGTGGGGAACACGTCGAGATCCTTCAGCGCTGCTCCGATGGCGGCCGCGCCACCGGAACGGTCGAGCCAGGTACGGAACGTTTCACCGGCGTTGCGTTCGCCGACGAACTGGCGGATCACTCGCACTGCGGCTTGCGGTGCGGCCTTGGCCGGAAGACGGGTGGCCTTGTCGCCGAAGTACACCTGTTCCTGGCCGACGTAGCCGCCGAGCAGCATCTGGTAGCCGGGTGCCGATTTGCCGTGAGCGCGGCGTTCGGCCCCGAAGAAACCAATGTCGGCGGTGTGGTGCTGGCCGCAACTGTTGGTGCAGCCGGAGATGTTGATTCGCACGCCGCCAACCTCGGCAAGACCTTCGGCTTCGAGCGCCTCGCCGATCGCTTTGGCCAGCCCACGTGACTGCGTGACCGCGATGTTGCACGTGTCAGCACCGGGGCAGGCGACCACATCTCGGGCCAGTTCGGCCCCTGGCGCAGCCATCCCAATGGCCTCGAGGCGGGCATACAGCAGAGGCAGTTGGCCTTCGGTGAGGCCGCGGAAGACCACGTTCTGGCGGTTGCTGAGGCGCACGTCGGCACCGAACTCGCGCTGGATCGCGGCGAGCGAGCGGAACTGTGACGCAGTGAGATCGCCGAGCGCCGCGTATGCCACAGCCGACACGGTGTTGTTCGCGGTGCCACGCATCGCGTCGGCGCAGGCAGCTCGCAACAATGCGCCTCCACGCGCCACCAAGACGGTCTGGCCCGACGAGGGGCCGATGACCTGGGCGCCACGTCCGACCACCGCCGCCATCACCGCCAACGATCTGCGCACGCGACTCTATCAGTTCGCGCACGATTCCATGCAGGGTCGGCGCATCGGTGAACCGGGCAACGCCAAGGGCACCGACTACATCGCGCGCGAATTCAGCCGTCTCGGCCTGAAGCCGGCGGGTGACGATGGCACCTACTTCCAGACGCTGCCGTTCGGCCCGATCGGTTTCGACAGCACGGTATCGCACCTCAGCGTGCGGGGTGCCGCGTTACGCGCGCGGCAGGACTGGATCCCGATGCTGCCGTCGGCGCCGGCGCGCATCGCCGGACAGGCGAACCTGGTGAACGTGCCCACCGTGTTCGCTGGCGCGTGGGGCGATACCAGTGTGGTACTCGACGCCACGATGATGCGCGGCAAGGTGGCGGTGTTTCGCGGCGCGCCAGCGGCACAGATGGTCGGTGCGTCGAGTGGAGCACCGGCTTCGTTCCTGAGCTGTGATGCGCGCCCCGACATGTTCGGTGCCGCGGCGGTGATTGCCGCCGAAGCATCAGGTCGTGCACCGTCGCGGCGGGCGGTTGGCGGCGGCGGTGTGCGCGACACGCGCGCGCAGGCCGCGGGTGCGGTGGGGGTGCTGATCGTGGGCCTCGAGGGCACCGCACCGGCGACGGTTGCAGCAGCTTTCGCCACTCGACCGACGGTACGTCCGGCGCCGGTGGCAAATGGTGTGGGTGTGGCGACGATCTCGGGCGCGGTGGCGGCGCAACTGTTCGGCGGCAGCGTGGAGCAGCTCAGCATCGGCGCGGTCGGAGCACCGGTGTCGGGGAACTGGGACTACACCTGGAAGCCGTCGGCCGCACCGGCGCGCAACGTGGTGGCGATCTTCCCGGGATCCGATCCCACGCTGGCATCCGAGTACGTGCTGGTCGGCGCACACAACGATCACATCGGTCGCAGCACGGTTGCATTGGATCACGACTCGCTGCGCGCGGTGAACACCGTGACGCGACCGCAGGGCGCCAATGACGCGACCTGCCAGCCCACCGCCGAGCAGCAGCGAAAAATCGATTCGCTGATCGCTGCCGCTCGCCGCGT
>JANOKQ010000604.1:0-10438 GCA_031419375.1 Acidimicrobiaceae bacterium | reverse complement strand
GTCGCGGATCGCCGAGTTCGTACCCTCGGCCACGACGACGAGGTCGTAGCCGTGCAGATCGGCGAGCTCAACACGGCGTTCGAACATGAGCGTCGCGCCGGCTTCGATCGCTCGACCTTGCAACAGTTGCAGCAGCAGACGCCGAGAGATCGCCGCCATCCCATTGCCGCGACACAACAGTCGCTCACCTTTCAAGCGAATCCAGATCTCGTCCCAGTGCTGACCGTGTTGTTCCACCGCGTCGATGAGCACGGGGTCAGCCGCCTCAATTCCAGCGAGGGTGCGATCGGAGAACACCACCCCGAAGCCGAATGTATCGTCCGCTGTATTGCGTTCGAACACCGTTACCTCGTGCGCGAGGTCTGCGTGGCGTAACAGAACTGCGAAGAACAGTCCACCCGGGCCACCGCCGACGACCGCAACGCGCATGTCCCGTGGGCCCTCAGACCGAGCGCCTCGCGGCGCGTCTCCGACTATGAGACATCATCAGCGGACGATAGCGCCAACTACGACAACGTCCGGTCTAGTGACGGGGCGCGATCACTTCGTCGGCGACCCATTCGAGCGTGCCGATCGATGCGTCGGGGTCGTCTCCGCACAGATTGAACACCATCCAGTCGGCACCGATCGCTTCGAGTTGTCCGACCTCGTCACGCATCCGTTCGGCGTTCAAACCACGGCGCACATCGAGCATGCCCCACACCCCGGTGCAGATGATCTCCAAGGTGGCCGGGTCGCGATCCGCTTGCTCGCACGCGATCCGCAGGTCGTCGACGCGCTGCGCGAACGCAGGCAAAGTCGGTATAGCGCGGGTCCGCAGCGTGCGGACCCGCTCCTCGGAGATGATCATCCCGATCCAGCCGTCACCTTCACGCACCGCCCAGTCGAGCCCCCAGTCGGTGTTGCCGTGCAGCCACAGCGGCGGGTGCGGGGACTGCACCGCTGCGGGGACGCACCGCACGCCACGGGCCGAGAAACCGTGACCGTCATGGGTGACGTCGTGGCCGGCCCACACCTGCTTGGCGATGACCATCGCCTCTTCGAATCGCTGACGGCGGTTGTTCGGGTCGACGCCGAGCGCGTGAAACTCCGACTTCAGGTAGCCCGTCCCCATCCCCAGCGTGACCCGACCCTCGCTGAGGTGATCGAGCGTTGCCACCTGATGCGCAGTAACAAACGGGTTGCGGTACGTGGGCAGCAGCACCCAGGTGAGCAGCCGGACCGTCGAGGTGACTGCGGCACAGAACCCGAGCGAGGTGAAAAGGTCGGCCACGCCCTCGCCGCCGGATTCGACCCAGCGGTTCGACGGTGCCGGGTGATCGGTGAACGCGATCGCGTCATAGCCGACCCGCTCGGCCGTGGTGGCGAACCGTTTCGTTTCATGCGGCGTGATGATTTGCGGCGTCCACTTCGGGTCGCCGATGCCGTGCTGCACCCCGAACCTCATACGCGGCTCACAGCAGTTCCGCCAACCGGTCGACGAGGACCACGATGTCGCGCGCACACGCGATGAAATCCTCCACCTCGCCACCGCCGGGATCGACGACCTCTTCCCACGACTCCAACTCCGTACAGGCCAGGGCGAGCTGCGAGACCCGGTCGGCCAACGGCGACATCGGTGCCGGCAACTCTTTGGTCAGACGGATGAGCGTGCCCGCTCGCGCGGCAAACGTCGGGTGCTCGCGACGCACCCAGTGGATGTGCTCCGGCGCCAGGCCGACGATCAGGTCGGCGCTCGCCAGCAGCCTTCGGTCGGCCTGCTTGCTGGCGTGGCGCGGCCACGGCAAACCGACGTCGTCGAGCGCAGCGCGAGTGCGCCAACTGATCGGCATCCCCCCGACGACCAGCGTCCCGGCAGTCTCCACGGTCAGGTCGGTGCGGCGGTGCGCCAGCGCGACACCTGCCATCACCGAGCGAGCGGCGTTGCCGGTGCACAGGAACAGAACCGATGGCGCGTCGCTCATGGGGTGACGAGGACCTTGCCGAGAGCGCGCCGATCGGCAACTTCGCGCAGAGCCGCTGCGGCATTCTCGAGCGGGTGTGTCGAGGAGACGTGCGGCAGGATCCGGCCCGACGCCAGCAATTCCATCAGCTCGCGCTCGTCACGTGCGGCCTGCTCTGGCGCGTACTGGGCGAAGGTGCGGATCTCGAAGCCCTTGATCACCACACCCTTCAACAGCACCAGGTTCAGCGGTATTCGCGGGATCTCACCGGACGCGAAGCCGACCGTCACGAACCGGCCGCCCCAGCGGGTCGAGCGCAACGCCCGCTCGGCATACGGGCCGCCGACCGGATCGATCACCACGTCGGCACCGTCGGGCGCGAACTCGCGGATCGCGTCGCGCAGATCGCGTTCGTCGTAGTTGATCGTGTGGGCTGCGCCACGTTCGCGGCACAGCGCCAGCTTCTCCTTGCTGGAGGCGGCGGCGATCACCTCGGCTCCGAGTGCGACCGCCAGTTCGACAGCGGCAAGGCCCACACCACCGGCCGCTCCGAGAATGACGACCTTGTCACCGGCGGCGACCTCGGCCACCGAGCGCAGCGCGTGGTAGGCGGTCGCGTGCGCGACCCAGAACCCCGCCGTTGCCCGTAGGTCGACTCCGTCTGGAACGATGCGGACCGATTCGGCTGCGGCGACCACAAACTCGGCGAACGCGCCGAACATGGTGCTGGCAAACACCCGGTCGCCCACGCCGACGGCCGTGACGCCCTCGCCCACGGCGGCAACGGTTCCGGCGCACTCGCTGCCGGGGGTGAATGGCAACGGCACCGACACTTGGTACTGGTTGTTGAGGATCAACACATCGGGGAAGTTGACCGCCGCAGCAGCCACCTCGATCAGCACCTGCCCCGCCCGCGGCGTCGGCACCGGAACGTCGTCCACCACCAGCGTTTCGGGGGGCCCATACTCTCGACAGACAACAGCGCGCATCACCGCGGCACGCTAGATGACCAAGGGCGTACTCGTTCTGGTCACGTGATTCCGGCTCAGCGGCGGGACGGCGTGACCAGAACGACAGTGCGCACCTATATTCGCGAGATGAGCGAGTTCATCAGCGAGCTTGACGGCGCGGTCCTCGTCGTCACCCTTGATCACCAGGACCGGGGTAACGCCCTCAGCGGCGAGGCGGCGGCATCGCTGGCCGACGTGATCGACGATGTGTCGGTGAGGGCTGGCGATGTGCGCGCCGTCCTGATCCGAGCCGCCGGCAAGCACTTCTGCACCGGGGCCGACGTGAGTAGCCGCAGCGGGGGCGATGCCGAGGCGAAGCCGATCACGGGGCACATGGTCCGCTCGCTCGGCCGCACCCACCACCGCTGCGTGGCCGCAGTGTTCCACTGCCGGGTGCCCGTAGTGGCCGCCGTGCAGGGTGCTGCCCAGGGGTTCGGGCTGCATCTCGCGCTCGCTGCCGATTTCGTGGTCGCCGATGAGTTGGCCTCGTTCAAGGACCCGTTCACCGACCGCGGCTTCAACGTCGACAGCGGCGGCTCGTGGCTGATCCCGCGCCTCGTCGGGCTCACCCGCGCCAAGCAGTTCCTGTACCTCGCCGATCCGCTCGACGCGGCGACAGCGCTCGACTGGGGGCTGATCCACAGCGTCGTGGCCGGCGACGACCTCGATGCAACTGCTCGGGCGCTCACCCAACGGCTGGCCGACCGTCCCACGCAGGCCCTCGCCGCCACCAAGCGATTGCTCCACGACAGCACCGGCTACGACATCGACCAAGCAATGCATGCCGAGTCGATGGCGGTCGAGCTGACGATCCGTAGCCGCGACTTCAAAGAGGGCATGACCGCCTTCTTCCAGAAGCGCCCACCCGAGTTCCGCGGCACCTGAGGTGCGCACCGCGATCACACTCAACGATTTCGTGTTCGACTCGTCGCCCGGGTTCGGCGAGGTCGCCGGTCATGTGGTCGCCGCCGATCGCATGGGGGTCGACACCATCTGGTCTGCGGAGGCGTGGGGCACCGACGCGGTGGTGCCGCTGGCGTTTCTCGCCGCGCGCACCGAACGGATCCGGCTGGGAAGCGGTGTCATGCAGATCACGGCGCGAGTTGCGGCGATGACCGCGATGACGGCGATGACGCTCGATCACGTGTCGGATGGGCGTTTCGTGCTCGGACTCGGGGCGAGCGGACCGCAGATCGTCGAGGGTTTGCATGGCACCCGCTACGACCGCCCGCTCGAGCGCCTACGCGAGACCGTCGAGGTGATCCGCCTTGCGCTGGCCGGCGAGAAGGTCGCCTACTCTGGCAAGCAGATCGTGCTGCCGTTGCCGCACGGCGAGGGCAAGGCGATCAGGATCGGCCAGCCACCGCGTCCCGGCATCCCCATCCATCTGGCGACGCTTGGGCCGAAGGCGCTTGCGTACACGGGCGCCGTGGCGGACGGCTGGATCGGTACGTGCTTCGTTCCCGAATGCGCCGGCTACTACATCGCCCAACTTCGCATTGGAGCGGCCAGCGCCGGGCGCACACTCGACGGCTTCGAGATCTCTGCCGGAGGGCCGGTCGCGTTCACCGACGACATCGAGCGCCCGGTGCGCCGCCGCAAGAAGGCGCTCGCCTTCCAGCTCAGCGCGATGGGATCAGCTACCGCCAACTTCTACAACGACGCGTTCTCCCGAATCGGCTATGCGGACGCCGCTCGCGAAGTACGCGACCTGTGGTTGGCCGGCCGACGCGACCACGCGGTGACCGCCGTACCCGACGAACTTGCGCTGCGCACGAGCCTGTTCGGGACTGACGACATGATCCGCGGCCGCATCCGCGCCTACCGCGCGGCCGGCGTGACCGACCTCCGGCTCGAGCCGATGGGCGCTACCGCCACCGAGCGGCTCGAGACGCTCGATCGTGTCCTCGATCTGGTCCGCGACGTGTCCACAGAACCGTGACAGCGGCACCTATCGGAGCAAGCGTTCGACCTCGGCCCGGTGACGTTTGAACGTGGTGGTCTGGGGGATCGTGTCGACAACCCGGATCACCCTCGGCAACGCATATGGGGCAAGGTGTTCACGCAGCCACAGCAACAGCTCGGCCTCGGTCGGAGCGGCATCACCTCGCACGACCACCACGGCACCGGGCACCTGACCGAGCCGATCGTCGGGCAAGCCGACTGCACATGCTTCGGCGACACCCGGGTGCAAGCACAGCGCTGCCTCGACATCGCCGAGGTCGATCTTGAAGCCACCGCGGTTGATGACATCGTCGGCGCGCCCGAGGATCCACACGAAGCCGTCGCTGTCGATTCGCGCCCGGTCGTTGGTGCGTAACCAACCCTCAGGTAGCCCGCCTGCCCGCTGGGGCGGATCGACCTCCAACAGGCCGGGCTTGTCGACAGCGACCACCACCTCGGTTTCCGGATCGATCACCCGGAGGCGCACACCCGCAAGCGCGCGCCCGACGCTGCCCAGCTTGGCAGGGCCGTACCGCTGGTACAGCTCACCGGTCCAGCCGGTGACGCTGTTCAAGAACTCGGTCGCCCCGTAGCCGACCAATACCGGGATGCCGTATCGCTGCTCGAACGCCGCAGCAGTTGACGGGGCCACGGCTGCCGATGACGTCACGAACGCGGAGACGCCGTCGAAGTGGTCAGGCGATATGTCGGCGTCGAGGATCATCGCCACGACTGGCGGGGGCGCCCCGATCACGCGGGGCCGGTGTTCGCGTACCAGTGCGGCCCACTCGTGCACGTCGAAACGCTCCATCATCGACAGCGGTCGGCCACCGAACACGAGTCGGGCCATCGACAACAACCCGCCGAGGGTGACGACCGGCAGCGACAGGATCACCGCGCCCCGCCCGGATAGCGGCGGGCGCGCGTCCGGGCCGCCACCGAGGCCGACGAAGGTCTCCCACGAGACCGGCAGCCGCTTCGGCGGCCCAGTGGTTCCGCTCGTCAGCACCGTCACCGCCGCGTCGGTGGTGCCTGTCGCCGTGCGGTGCGCGATTGCGGTGACGGGTACCACGACGCGCAGCTCGAACTCGTCGGTCACCTCGAGGCCGAGCGCGCCAGTGGCGAGTGCGTCCTCGCTCATCCCGGGGCGCTGCCAATCGGAGCTGTGGGCAATCAACACGCTCGGCCGCAGCGCCGTCACATCAGCGATAAGCGCTGCGTCGGATTGCAACGGCGTGACCAGTACGGCAGTACATCCGGTGGCCAGCACCGCCAGTTCCACGGCGACCAGTTCCGGACGCTGACGCATCACGATGGCAACGGCACGTGGCCCGTCGGACGCGCGCAGGTACTGCTCGAGCTCGGTGTGCACGCGAGCCACGTCTCCCCATGCCCACCACGAGCCCTTGAACTGCACCGCCTGCTCCGCCGGCCACGACATGAACAAATCACGCAGCCTCGCAACCACCACCTCGCGTGCCGATTCGGCGGTCACGGCTGCAGCGCCAGCATGTGTCGGTCGAGCTCGTCCAGCACCGCGTGTAGGCCTCGATCGGCCGGGTTGTTGCCGATGAACTGTGCGACGGCCACGACATACGCGCCGTTGGGCATGTCGATCGGCGAGTCGTCGACGAAGGCATCCGGCCGATGAGCGTGATCGAGATGGTCGACGCGATAGCGCCCGTTGTCGTCGCGCAGCTCCTTGCCATAGAAGCCGACGAAGCAGCCGTCGATGCCGTGGGCGGATGCGACTCGCTGTGCGTAGTCGCGACCGCCGGCGCTCCACAGCACGCAGGTGACGCCGCGCCCGGCAAGGTCCGCCAGCAGCTCGGTTGCCCCGGGGCGAAGACGCGTGTTGACGATCGAGCCGACCAGCGTTCCATCAACATCGAACGCCCAGATCATGGCCCGGGCTCGTGGTCGATTCGCCTCACCGATGCAACCCGCCCTTTGATACGACCCCCAGGCCGATACGACACCCGTGTCGGACCCGAAAAGAGTGTAGTAATGATCGGTATGGGAGACAGCTTCAAGGGTGCTGCGGTCGTTGGCATCGGACGAACCGCGTATACGCGGGCATCGGGTCGGAGCACGTTGGCGATGACGGTCGAGGCGACGCGCAACGCGATCGCTGACGCCGGTTTGGACGTGCGTGACATCGACGGGATCATCAACTTCAACACCGGCGACAGCGCCAGCTCGCAACGAGTCGCCCATGCCCTGGGCAACGACGACATCGGCTGGGCCGTCGATGTGCATGGCGGGGGCAACGTCGTTGCGCAAGTGGTGTCGCTCGCTGCGGCGGCCATCGTGACCAAGCAGTGCGAGGTGGCGGTGGTGTTCCGCACCCTCGGTTCGGGCACCCGGTACGGGCGCATCGACGGAGCCATCAAAGTTGACGGCGACCTTCAGTTCGGGGCGCCGCACGGTTACCTCGTCCCGCCGCAGTGGTTCGCCATGTGGGCCCGTCGCCATCAACACGAGTACGGCTCCACGTCCGAGGATCTCGGGGCGATCGCCGTCACTCAGCGGCGGCACGCGCTCGCCAACGCGCATGCCATCGCCACGACACCGATAACCATCGACGACTACATGGCGTCGCGGATGGTGTTCGATCCGTTCCGCGTGCCCGACTGCTGCTACGAGGTCGATGGTTCCGTCGCCTTGATCCTCACCACCGAGGAGCGGGCCAAGGACCTGCCGCACAAGCCGGTACGCATCGTCGGCCAAGGCGACTCGTTCGGCTTCGGTGGCAACGTCGACGAGTTCGACGACATGACGTGCATGTACTCGCGTGATGCATCACGGAGGTTGTGGTCCAAGACCGGGCTGACGGCGCAGGACATGGACATCGCCCTGATGTACGACTGCTTCACCTACACCGTGATGGCGACGTTCGAAGATTTCGGTTTCTGCGGCAAGGGCGAGGTGGGCGACTTCTTCCGCGAAGGCCGTGCCACCTACGGCGGGGACGTGGTGGTGAACCCCCACGGCGGGTTGCTCTCGGAGGGCTATCTGCATGGCCTCAACCACCACTACGAAGCGGTCCTGCAACTGCGCGGCGATGCCGAACACCGCCAGGTGCCCGGTGCCAAGCTCGCACTCGTCACCGCGGGGGCAGGGCCGTTCGGCAGCTCGCTGGTGTACGGAACCGACGCGTTGTGAGCTCGACCGAGACACCGCCTCAGCCGATCCCCGACGAGGACAGCGCCGAGTTCTGGCGGGCGACGGCGAGCGGGCGGCTGGAGATCTGTCGCTGCCGGCAGTGCCAGCGCTGGCTTCATCCGCCACTCGAGCGTTGCCCCCGATGTTGGAGCGACACGGCGTTCGAAGCGGTCGCTGGGACCGGCGAGATCTACAGCTTCATCGTCGTGCACCAGCCAGCGCTGCCGGGCTTTCGCGACAAGCTGCCCTACGTCGTCGCGCTGGTCGACCTTGATGAACAGCGCGGCCTGCGTTTGCCGGGGCGCGTGATCGATGTCGAGCCCAGTGCGGTGCGGGTGGGTCAACGGGTGACCGCCGAGCTCGTGGAGCTTCCTGGCGGGGACTTCAAGGTCGCAGTGTTCCGAATCACCTGATATGTCACAGCGTTTCGCACACACGCGACGCTGAGACCACTCGTTCGGCACCCAATCGAATATATTGACCTATTAATCGATCGACCATCCGAGGAGCCGTCATGAGTAACACACCCACGGTGCCCACATGGATTGCAGCGAACTGGCAGCTCGACATGACGCTGGGCGATTGGTGGTCCTGCCTTTTCGAGGCGGGCTATTCGTTTCCCACATGGCCGGTCGGTCTCGGCGGCCTCGGGACGAGCACTGCCGAGGCTCGGGCGATCGGTCAAGCTCTCGGCGCAGCCGGTGTGATCGCTCCACCGAATGGCAACGGCCCGAACATGGGCGGACCGACGTTGCTCGTCCACGGATCACCCGAGCAGCAGCAGCGCTTCGTGTCACCGATGGCTCGCGGCCAGCACCAGTGGTGTCAGCTCTTCAGCGAGCCGGGTGCCGGTTCCGATCTGGCCAGCCTGGCGACGAAGGCCGAGCGGGACGGCGACGAGTTCGTGATCACGGGGCAGAAGGTGTGGAACTCTCGGGCCGAGGTGAGCGAGTGGGGCATGCTGCTGGCCCGCACCGACCCAAGCGCGCCTAAGCACCGCGGTATCTCGTTCGTCATGATCGACATGGATCAACCCGGCGTCGAGGTGCGGCCGCTGGTGCAGATGAACGGCGCAGCAGAGTTCTGCGAGGTGTTCCTCACCGAAGCCCGCGCCAAGGTGAGCAACGTCATCGGTGGGTTGCACGACGGCTGGAACGTCGCCCGCACCACACTCGCCCACGAACGTGCCGCCGCGGCCTCGGGGCGGTCACGCGGTCTGGTCGACGTGATGGCCGGAGGCATGGGCGGCAACCTCGATCGTCCAGTCGGCGAGTTGATCGAGCGCGCCGCGAGGGCGGCCCGCGATCCGAAACGGCGATTCGAGGTGCTGCTCAACTCGCGCACGATGATCGACGTGGCCCGCAAATCCGGGGCGGCCGCTGATCCGGTGGTGCGCCAACGGCTGATGCGCTACTACATCCACAGCGAGGTCTACCGGCTCACCGGACAGCGCGGCAGGGACAACGCCAAGTCCGGCAGGGTCGGGCCAGAAGGATCGATCATGAAGCTTCACCTGGCCATGCTCGCCCACGAGTCGCGCGACCTGTCCCTCGCGATGCTCGGCGCCGAGGCGATGGTGATCGGGGCCGACGCCCGCGACGGCGGCCGCGTCCAGAACGCTGCGCTGTCGAGCTTCGCCCCTTCGCTCGGCGGCGGAACCAACGAGATCCAGCGCAACATCATCGGCGAACGAACGCTCGGCCTCCCCCGCGAGCCCTCCATCGACAGCGAGCTCCCCTTCACCGAGCGACGCCGCTCCTGATCCCGCACTCGGGCCAGCTGGAGCCCCGCTTGTCGAAAAAGCCACCTTGACGGTGGCTTTCCCGACACACGACAACTCCAACCACACCGCACCGGGCTCATGGGACCGGGGATAGGGCGGGTTAGCGGAAGCGGGGCTTGCGGTTGACTCGGGGGACGCCGACGCGGCTGGCGGCGGGAGCGTTGCCGAGGTGCGTGTAGGCGAGGCCGTTCTGCTTGGCCATGTGTGGCGGCATGTCGATCGATTCCCAGATGGCGCGCACGGTGCCTTGGATGGCGACCGGGTTGCGTTCGGCAATCTGCTCGGCGATGTCGGACGCCCTGGCCCACAGCTGATCGGCCTCGACGACCTCGCTCACCAACCCGAGCCGCAGCGCGGTGGCAGCGGTCATGCGCTCCTCGGTGCCCATCAACGCCCAGCGCAACACGTCACCGAGCGGGACACCGCGGTCCAGCATCCCGATTGGCTCGAGCGCCGAGACGATCCCGCCGTTGGCGTGCGGATCGAAGAACGTGGCGTTGTCCGAGCAGATCACGATGTCGCATTCGTTGACGAAGTACTGCCCGCCGCCGGCGCACATCCCCTGCACCGCGCACACCACCGGCTTCCACACC
>JANOKQ010000603.1:0-3384 GCA_031419375.1 Acidimicrobiaceae bacterium | reverse complement strand
CCGCTGGCCGGGCCGAAGCCTGTCGTGAGCGGGCTGCGCTGGCAGTTCGCGGCGCAAGCGCGACCGGTGCTGGCGTCGTACTCGTGTGGGCAGGTCACGCCATGGGACTCCTCGAGGTCGGCTTCGGCCGATGGGCCGCGGCGGCCCGCCAACTGGACCGCGTTGCCGCACTCACCGAGTCACTGGGCAGGCACCTTCCTGGGGCGGTGTGGTGGCAGGGAGACCACATCGAGGCGCTCGTGCGCGCAGGACGCCGCCATGACGCGACGGCCGCCCTTGATCGGCTCGACCGGGAACGCTCGGTCGGCGAGCAACGATGGCCAGCGTGCGCAGCTGCGCGTGGTCGGGCGATGTTGACGCCAGACCTGGACGTGGCGCTGGAGGAGTTCACTCGCTCCATCGAGTTCGCCGCTGCGCTCCCTGCGCCCTTCGAGGTTGCCCGCTCCCGACTCAACCGTGGCGAGCGCCTCATCGAGGCCGATTCGAGCGCTGCAGCGACCGAGGACTTGCGACACGCGCTCGAGTCCTTTGAACGGCTCGGTGCCACAGCATTCGCGAATCGGACCCGCGTTCTGCTCGGCGAACCAGTGGCGTCCCGTTCGACGATGGGACTGTCGGATCTGCTCACCCCCGGCGAACTGCGCGTGGCTCTCGCTGTAGCCAAGGGCGCGACAAATCGGGAGGTGGGCGCCGACCTCTTCGTCAGCGTCAAGACGGTGGACTACCACCTGCAGAACGTCTTTCGAAAGCTCAACCTCCGATCGAGAACGGAGCTTGCCGTGCGAGTCTCCCAAGCCAACGCCAACTAGATGTCAACGATGGCTCCGAGCGGTTCACACCGGGTCGACAGCGACCACGGAGCCGTCACGCGAGACCTCGACGACGAGATGGCCGCCGGCTTGCGATGTCATGACGACCGAGAAGCGGACCGCTCCATCAGGCCCACCGACGATCTCGAATGCGGTCGGGGTCGAGTCGGGCAGTTGCGCTTGCACGCATGAGATCACGAGGCGGGGGTCGAGGTCGACCCGATCTGCAGCAAACGTGTTGCCCGAAGCACCCGCCACCGGCTCGCCGCCGGTGAGCGCGTCGCCGACGAACACGTACGGCGTGGCCGTTCCACCGTCACTGGCGACGAACAGGTTCACAAACAAATCGGTGGCGTTGATCTCGTAGTACTGCTGCGCGCCACCACGTTCCGCTTCCACAGCCGCCACCGCCGACGCGATGGTGTCGACACGCAGCGGCGGATCGGCGGCGGTGCACGGCGCTGCGGGACGTGATGGACCCGGTTCGGTCGTGACGGTTGTGGTGACCGAAGCATCGTCGCTGCAGGAGGCGGCACCCACCGTGACGGCCAGTGCAGCAACGATTGCGGCCACCGGACGGGCGAGGGCGCTGGCGAGAGAGCCGGCAGCGGCGCGATCCGCCACTGCGATCCGCACGAACTCAGGTTTCCATGACGACGGGCACGATCATCGGGCGGCGCTTGGTGCGCTCGTTGACGAACTTGCCAGCGGCACGGCGCACGTCTCGCTCCAGGCTCTCGACGTCGCGCACGCCGGCGGCCAACGATTTCTCGACCGTTGCGGCCACCATGTCGCAGGCCTCGTCGAGCAGATCCTCGGCCTCGGGGGCATAGACCCAACCGCGGGTGATGATCTCCGGCCCAGTGATCACCTTGCCCGATCCGATGTCGACAGTGACCACCACCACCACCACGCCCTCTTCGGCGAGCACCTTGCGGTCGCGCAGCACGCCCTGGCCGACATCGCCGACGATGCCGTCCACATACAGGTAGCCGGCCGGGATGCGACCGGCCGCGGCGATCCCATCATCGGAGATCTCGATCACGTCGCCGTCCTCGCACAACAGCACGTGATCGCGGGGCACTCCCATCAAGATGCCGAGGCGGGTGTTGGCCACCATGTGCCGGTACTCGCCGTGGATCGGCACATACCACTCGGGCTTGGCGATCGACAGGTACATCTTCAGTTCGTCGGCTTGGGCGTGGCCGGTGGCGTGCACGTCGGCGATACCGCTGTGCACCACCTCGCATCCGGCGCGCAGCAAGCCGTCGATCACCCGGTTGACGTTGCCCTCGTTGCCGGGAATGGCGTGACTCGACAAGATGACGGTGTCGTGTTCGCCGACTTTGACGAACTTGCTCTCCCCACGTGCCAGCAGGGCCAGCGCCGACATCGGTTCACCTTGAGATCCGGTGGAGACGATGCACACCTTGCCGGGCGGGTACTTGTCGATCTCGTCGATGTCGACGAGCGACGCGTCGGGGATCTTCAAGATGCCCAGATCGCGCCCCATCCGCACGTTCTTTTTCATGCTCAACCCGAGCGTGGCCACCACACGACCGGTGGCGACGGCGGCATCGGCGATCTGCTGGATGCGGTGCAGGTGACTGGCAAAGCTGGCCGTGATGATCCGCCGATCGGGTTGTTCCATGAACAGTTGCCGCAGCACCGAACCGACACTGGTCTCGCTGGGCGCATGGCCGTGTTCCTCGGCGTTCGTGGAGTCGGCCATCAGCAGACGAATGCCCTCGGCGGAAGCGATCGCTCCAATCCGGCCGAGGTCGGTGAGGCGGCCATCGACCGGGGTCAGGTCGAGCTTGAAGTCACCCGAGTGCAACACGACGCCCTGGGGGGTATGCAGCGCGATCGCGTGGGCGTGGGGTACCGAGTGGGTGACAGGGATGAACTCCACGTCGAACGGACCGATCATCCGCCGCTCGCCGTCGGCAACGGTGACCAACTTGGTGCGGCCCAGCAGTCCGGCCTCTTCGATGCGGTTACGGGCCAGGCCGAGGGCTACCGCCGAGCCGAAGATGGGGAAGCTGAGGTCGCGCAGCAGGTACTGCAGCGCTCCGACATGATCTTCGTGCCCGTGGGTGACGACGCATCCTTCGATGCGTTCGGCGTTGGCGTGCAGGTACGTGAAGTCGGGCAGGACCAGGTCGATGCCATGCATGTCGGCGTCGGGGAACATCAGGCCGCAGTCGATCAACAGGATCCGGTCGTCGTGCTCCACCGCCATGCAGTTACGGCCGATCTCGCCAAGCCCTCCGAGGAAGGCAATACGGACGTTCTGGTTCGCGGGTGTTCGTGAACTCACGAGTCAGCGGTCGGGTCGTTGGGGGTACGCATCCCTCCAGCGTTGCAGGTTCGACCACACTTGGGGCGCGCGGTCGTCGACAAAGGCCGGCGCGTCACCCATCGGCAGGCGCGCCTGACCAACCGGAATGCCGAGATGGCGCAGCATCGCCTTGGTCGGGATCGGGTTGGGGGCATCGTCGCCAGTCTCGAACGCGAAGCTCTCCAACATGCGGCTGTTGACCAGGCGGGCACCCTCGGTGTCGCCCTTTTCCCA
>JANOKQ010000602.1:0-4881 GCA_031419375.1 Acidimicrobiaceae bacterium | reverse complement strand
CTGCGGTTCCATCGAGGTGCACGCTCTTGCCATTGGACTCCATGTCGAGCTGTTGCAGGTACGCGGGGAACCGGCGTAGCTCGTGGGCGTACGGCAGCACCGCCTTGGTCTCGGCACCGAGGATGTTCGTGTACCAGATGCCGATCGCGGCCATCACGACGGGTACGTTCTCGTGCAGCGGAGCATCGCGCAGGTGCTGATCGACGAGGTGGAAGCCGTCGAGGAACGCCCGGAACCGCTCGGGGCCGATTGCGATCATCAGCGACAACCCGATCGCCGAATCCACCGAGTAACGACCTCCGACCCAGTCCCAGAACCCGAACATGTTGGCCGTGTCGATGCCGAAGCCGGCCACTGCGGCGGCGTTGGTGCTGATTGCGACGAAATGGCGCGCCACGGCGTGTTCGCCGAGCGATTCGACGAGCCACTCGCGTGCCGCCCGCGCGTTGGTAAGCGTTTCGATCGTGGTGAACGTCTTCGAGCTGACAACGAACAGCGTGGTTTCAGGATCGAGGCCGGCCAGGTTGTCGGTGATGTCAGCGCCATCGACGTTGCTGACGAACCGGCACGTGAGATCAGCCTGACCGAACGCCCGGGTCGCCAGATAGGCCATCGCCGGGCCGAGGTCGCTACCGCCGATGCCGATGTTGACGACGGTGCGGATTGCATCACCGCGGACGCCATGCCACGAACCGGAGCGGACCCGGTTGGCGAAGCCGGCCATCCTGTCGAGCACCTCGTGCACGTGCGGCACGACGTCGGTGCCGTCGAGCATCACCGTGGCACCGCGAGGTGCGCGCAGCGCGGTGTGCAGCACGGCCCGCCGTTCGGTCACGTTGATCGCTTCGCCGGCGAACATCGCCTCGCGCCGCTGCTCGAACGTGCTCGCTCCAACCACGGCCAACAGCGCGTCAAGAACTGCGTGGTCGATCAGGTTCTTCGAGCAATCGACGCGCAGGTCGCCGACGGTCAGCGTGAAGGAGTCGGCCCGGTCAGGATCGGCGGCGAACAGTTCGCGTAGCGGTGCCGGACGGGGTAGGCCGACGAGCGCCGCCCACTCAGGTGACGTGGTGATGTCCATCGGGCACCGACGCTAGCGAACCGGATGGACTTGCACCGAGGGGCCGAGTTGCGCTGCGGCGTGCCGGTCGAGCATCACGGTTGTGTTCGTCCGGCGCACCGACTGCACCGGCAACGATGGATCACCCTCCACCCAGCGGGCTACTGCATTTGCCTTGCTCGCGCCGGTCACGAGCACGAGCCGGCTCACCGCGTTGTTGACCGGGGGAGGCGTCAACGTCATCCGCAGAAAGCCGTTGAAGGGGCCGGTGATGACGACGGCCGCAGCGTGATCAGGAGCAGCGACACCGCCAGCAGCAGCACCAGAGCGCCCGGAGGTCAGCGTGCTCACCGAATCTCCCGGTGGCCACGAAGCGGTGTGGCCGTCGTCGCCGATGCCGAGGTGGACCACGTCGAAACGTTGCGGAAGGCGACCTGCGTACGCGCGGGCGGCACGACGGTGGTCGGCCGATGTCACCGGCATCGCGTTGATCTGCCGCCGCGAAACGGGCAACAGGTCGAGCATGCGACGATTGCGGGCCGGGTCGCCGTCGGGCGCGACCCGCTCGTCAACCTGGAAAACATCCACCCGCTCCCACGGAACGTTCGACGCCGCCAACCCGGCGAACATCAGCCCGACCGTTGACCCGCCGCTGAACGCGACCGCAGCACGGCCCCGGCGACTCACCGCCGAGCGGAGCCGCCGGGCGATGAGATCGGCTGCGCCGAGCGACGCCGAGAGGGCATCGGCTGCCACGTAGATCTTCACCCCATGATCATGGCACCGTACGTATGGGGTGCTCGAGAGCGTCGATCAAGGGATGCGAATCAGTACGACCGGGGCAGGCCGAGTACGTGCTCGGACACGTAGTTCAGCACCATCTCCTGCGAGATCGGGGCGATCCGCATCAGCCGTGCTTCACGCCAGTAGCGCTCGACGTCGTATTCGCGGGCGTAGCCCATCCCGCCATGTGTTTGCACGGCCTGGTCGGCGGCGCGGTAGCCGGCGTCAGCCGCAAGCCACTTCGCCGAGTTCGCCGCCTCGCCGCACGGCAGTCCGTTGTCGTAGCGCCAGGCCGCCTGCTGCACTGCGAGCGAGGCGGCCTGCAGCCGGATGTGGGCTTCGGCGAGCGGGAAGGCGATGCCCTGGTTCTGGCCGATCGGACGGCCGAACACCACGCGCTCTTTCGCATACGCGACCGCACGCGCCAGCGCGACACGGCCGACCCCCACCGCTTCCGCGGCGATCAGGATCCGCTCGGGGTTGATTCCGTCGATCAAGTAACGAAAGCCCTGCCCCTCCTCCCCGACCCGGTCGGCCACGTCGACAGGCAGGTCGTCGTAGCGGACCTCGCACGACGCCACCGCGTTCCGTCCCACCTTGGGGATCGCGCGGATGTCCACCTCTGGCCGCTGCAGATCGGCGAGCAGCAGCGTCATCCCGTCGGTACGCCGCGCGCACTGATCGAGCGGGGTGGTGCGCACGAGCAGCAGCACCTTGTCACTTTCGAGCGCCTTCGACGTCCACACCTTGCGCCCCCGAACGAGGTAGCGATCGCCGTCAAGCACGGCCTGCGTGCTGATCGCCGTGGTGTCGGTGCCGGCATCGGGTTCGGTGACCCCGAAGGCCACGTGCAACTCGCCGGAAGCCACGCGGGGAAGGTACCGCTCGCGCATCTCCGGCGATCCGTGCTTGACGACCGGGTTCATCCCGAAGATCGACAGGTGGATCGAGCTGCACCCGTTCATCGCGGCACCGGAGGCGGCAACTTCCTCCAGCACGAGCGCAGCCTCGGTGATGCCCCGCCCGCCACCGCCGTACTCCTCGGGGATGGCGATCCCCACCCAACCACCCTCGGCCATGGCCGCATAGAACTCCCCCGGGAAGCGGTGATGCTCGTCGCAATCGCGCCAGTACTCGTCGGGGAAACGGGTGCACACCGCCCGCACCGTTTCGCGGATCAACTCGTGATCAGGGTCAGGGTGGAGATCCATCGCGCTCCTTCGGGCTACCACGGGATGCTGGAGAACGGGCGGAGCCTAGTGTGGGCCCCATGGCCGACCCGATCCGCATTGCCAACTGCTCCGGCTTCTACGGCGACCGCCTGGGTGCGGCGCGAGAGATGGTGGAAGGGGGCCCGATCGATGTGCTGACCGGCGACTGGCTGGCCGAGCTGACCATGCTGATTCTGTCGCGCACACGGGCCAAACGGCCGGGGGGCGGCTTCGCCCGCAGCTTCGTCACCCAGATGGAGCACGTCATGGGCACGTGCCTCGACCGGGGCATCAAGGTTATTTCCAACGCCGGCGGACTCGACCCCGACGGGTGCGCTGCCGCCGTGGCCGAGGTCGCCCAGCGCCTCGGGCTGGCGCCGACCATTGCCTACGTCAATGGCGACGACCTGATCGACAGGCTCCCCGAGCTGATTGCCGCCGGGGTCGACCTGGCCCATTTCGACACCGGTGAACCAATCGGCGACATCTCCCGCTTCATCACCGCCAACGCCTACCTCGGCTGCTTCGGGATCGTCGAGGCGCTGTCGGCCGGGGCCGACATCGTCATCACCGGCCGCGTCACCGACGCCGCTGTGGTGTGTGGCCCGGCCGCCTGGCATCACGGTTGGGCCCGCGACGACTGGGATGCGCTGGCCGGCGGCGTCGTTGCGGGACATGTGATCGAGTGCGGCACCCAAGCCACCGGCGGCAACTACTCGTTCTTCACCGAGGTGTCCGGCCTGACCCACACCGGCTTCCCATTTGCCGAGATCGCCGCCGACGGGTCGTCGCTGATCGGCAAGCACGACGGCACCGGCGGCGAGGTGTCGATCGGCACGATCACTTCACAGCTGCTGTACGAGATCGCCGCACCGGCATACCTCGGCCCTGACGTGACCGCCCGATTCGACACCATCCGCCTGGATCAGGTCGGCCCCGACCGGGTACGGATCAGCGACGTGCGCGGCGAGCCACCGCCGCCAACATTGAAGGTGGCGATGAACGAGATCGGCGGGTTCCGCAACGACGTATCAATCGCGCTCACCGGGCTCGACATCGAGCAGAAAGCAGAGCTGGTCGAGGCCGCATTCTGGCACGCGCTCCCCCACCCGCGCGACGAGTACGCCAGCGTTCGTACCCGGCTGGTTCGCACCGACAAGCCCGACCCGGCAAGCAACGAGGAAGCAACGGCACAGTGGCGGGTCACCCTCAAAGATCCCGACGAACGCAAGGTCGGCCGGGTGGTGTTCGATGCGACCGTCGAGCTCGGCCTGTCGACCATCCCCGGGTTCTCCGGCATCGGCGGCAGCGGCCAGCAGGCCCGCGCCTACGGGGTGTACCGCCCCGCTCTGGTCCCGGCCGAATTGGTGCCGCAGCACGTAGTGATCCTGCGTGCCGACGGCACCGAAGCACGACGAACCGTGGTCGACTCCGTTGCTCCGCCCGGCGACGTCACCGTCGTGCCAGCTGCCGGTCCGACGACCAGCGCCCCCACCGGGCCGACCGTTGTCGTTCCCATCGGGCGCGTCATCGGCACACGCTCCGGCGACAAGGGCGGCAATGCCAACCTCGGCGTGTTCGTCCGTACCGATGCAGCGTGGCCGTGGCTCGACGAGTTCCTCACCGTCGACACCTTGCGCGAACTGCTGCCAGAGATCGCCGAGCTCCACGTCGACCGCCACCGCCTCCCGTCGATCCGCTCGCTCAACTTCGTCATCCACGGCCTGCTCGACGAAGGCGTCGCCGCGTCCACCCGTCAAGACGCGCAGGCGAAAAGCCTCGGTGAATGGCTCCGCGCTCGAGATGTCGATATGCCGGTTGCCCTCC
>JANOKQ010000601.1:0-3537 GCA_031419375.1 Acidimicrobiaceae bacterium | reverse complement strand
AAAGCGTTCGGGGTGTCGGCGAAGAAGGGGAACAGCGGGGTGTAGCGGCGCCCGACCAGGTCGGCACCGAGCAACGTCCCGACGCGTTCGGCACCGGCGAACTCGCGCTCGTAGGCAGCGAGGCGACTGTCGGCGAGGAGGTAGCGCTGGCTGTCGAGCTCCATCACCGCGTACTCGATCTCGGCGCCAACCGCGAGCGCGAGGTTGCTCGGCAGTGTCCACGGAGTCGTGGTCCAGGCAAGGATCCGTTCGCCGGAATCAAGTTGGAACGCAACGGTGAGCGCCGGATCCTGACGATCGCGGTACACGTCGTCCATGCGCGTCTCGGTGTTGCTCAGCGGGGTCTCGCAGCGCCAGCAGTACGCCAGCACCCGGTACCCCTCATAGATCAAACCCTTGTCCCACAAGGTCTTGAAGGCCCACATCACGCTCTCCATGTACGACACGTCGAGCGTTTTGTAATCGTTGTCGAAATCAACCCAGCGCGCCTGGCGGGTGACGTATCGGCGCCAGTCGTCGGTGAACTGCATCACGCTGGTCCGGCAGTAGTCGTTGAACCGGTCGATGCCGTACGCGGCAATCGCCGGATGGCCGCTGATCCCCAACTCCTTTTCGGCGACGACCTCAGCGGGCAGCCCGTGGCAGTCCCACCCGAAGCGCCGCTCAACCAGCTTGCCGCGCATCGTCTGGTAGCGCGGCACCGCGTCTTTCACGAAACCGGTCAGCAAGTGCCCGTAATGCGGGAGCCCGTTGGCGAAGGGCGGACCGTCATAGAACACGTACTCGTCGGCATCGCGTCGCGCATCGATCGATGCCTGAAAGGTGTGATCGGTCAGCCAGAAGTCGAGGATCTGCTGCTCGAGGGCGGGGAATGACGGATGGGGGTCGACGTTCGGGTAGCTCAACGGTGTGTCTCCTGCGATGGGGTCATCTGCCAGGGACGAGACGAGCCCGCGATACCACCCTGCTTGCCGGGGGCCGCAGCCCCTGACCACTCCGTTGCGCCAGCGATATCGGGCTGGACCCGTCCGGTTCTACTGACCGATCCGCCGAGACGGATCAGGGTTCTTCCGAAGGCTCAGAGGTGATTGCCTCGTCACAGCCGTGTTGACAACGCTAGAGGCTGAACGAGCGTTCAGGAATTGGACTTGAATGAGCCGATACCCGTTGGTGGGGTTTGGCCGTCGGAGGAGCCCGGCAGCCCACTCGGCGGAGTCGAGTCGATCAGTTCATCGCTGCTCGGCGGCGACATCTGCGCGTCGTCGCGCACGACCGGCACCTGGCCGCTGTTCAAGGGCGGGAATGCCATCGAAACCCGGTCGCTGTTGGAGCTCGACAGCGCGGGGCGGTCGCTGGGGGCGAGACCGGCGGGCACGCGCTCGGCCAGATCCTTGAGCGCCACCGAGGCATCGCGGACGCGACTGCGTTCTCCGGCGACGTGACGCTCGAGCACCTCGACGTCGGCCATCAGACTGTCTCGCTTGGTGACGAGTGCGGCGTACTCGGCTTCGGCGCGGACATGTTCGTCGCTCCTGGCGCGACGGGCATCCTCTGCCGCCTCGTCGACCAGACGCTTCGCGGCAACCTGCGCACGGTCGAGCTCGGCGGAGGCATCCGCCCGGGAAACCGCGGTCATCGTGGCCGCTTCGATTTCGGCCTTCGAACGAATCGCCGCCGCCTCGGCCTGGGCATCGGTGACGGTCGCGTCGGCGGTGCGCTGGGCGAGCAGCAGCGTGCGGCTGATGTTTTCGGTATCGTCGTTCGACGCCGGTGTCGCTGCCGGGGTGGACATCGGTGCGACCGACATGGCACCACCACTTTGCGAGGCGTCTTGCAGTTTGGCAATCGCCGCCCGAGCTCGGGCCTCCATGGCCGTGGCCTGCTGCTGCGAGGACTCCAGACTGGAGGAAACCTCGACAAGGTAGGACCGAACCTCGTCGGGGTCATATCCGCGCTTGACGATCTTGAACGTTGCGGCCGCAACGGCCTGCGGGCTGAGTTCCATAGGCCGCATCATAGTTGACCGTGCCAGCGACGTTGATGGATACTCATTCGAATCCTTCACCTGCATAAGAGCCACCGCGTGAACCGGCCGGCTTGAGTAGATACACCCCGGAAGCAACCTTTTCCATGGTTCCGTCGAGCCCGTAACACAGCCCGGAGGCGAAGTCGATCAACCGCCGAGACACCTCGCGATCGGTCGCTTCCAGATTCATGATCACCGGTTGACCGTCTTTGAACTTGTCGGCGATCTCCTGGGCCGAGTCGAAACGGCGCGGTCGGATGGTGTACGGATCGGAACCCATCGAGGACCCCCCTCGCGATACTGTGGACGAGCGAGCAGGATTGCTCGGACGGGGATGGACACTTGAGTCGTCGTTGGCCGGTTGCGGACGACGACCCACCGGATCGACGTCGCGTGACGGAAAGCTCGGCCGGGCGGGAACAGCGCGCACCGAGACATCGTCGTGATCTCCGCCTGAGCGGGGTCCACGGCCGACGGGCTCGTCGAATCGCTGCTGGCGGGAGCGCTGTGGGCGCGGCTCAGGGTCAGGCTGCGGGTTGTAGTCGTCGTAGGCATCGTCGGGTCCAAGCCCGAGATACTCCATTGCCCTCTTCCAGATCGACATCCACCCTCCTCCTGGTCGGATGAGGCTAGCTCATCGCATCAGCCGAAAGGTGGACGATCACCGAACAACGCACTCCCGACACGCACCTGGGTCGAACCCTCGCCCACGGCGATCTCCAAGTCGTCGCTCATGCCCATCGAGCACACGGTCAACCCGAGCGAATCGACCAGCGCGCGCACACTGGCGAACCCGGACCGCGTCGTGGCCGTCGAAGAAGCCGTGGGGCCAACCGTCATCAACCCCAGCGGCACGAGGCCGAGGTGCCTGCACGCGTCGACGATCGCTGGCGCTGCCGCGAGCGGGCAACCGCCTTTGTCCACGGCGACATGCCCGTCGTCGTCGGCGGTGATCACCTGCACCAGCACCGCCGCGCCAGGAGAACGCTTGGCAACTTCGGTCGCCAGCGAGGCACGGTCGATGGTTTCGTAGACATCGACCACTCCGGCGACCAGGCGCACCTTGTTGGATTGCAGTCGGCCGATGAAGTGGACCGGCGGTCGTGGATCGACCTCGGTGAACTTGGCGACCAACTCTTGGGCGTAGTTCTCACCGATCGAATCGCACCCGGCGGCCATGGCCGCCCGCACCGCATCGGCGCCGAAGGTCTTGGTGACCGCCATCACCTGCACGCCAATGCCGTCGGCACGCTCGATCCGAGCCCGCACCAACGCGAGCATCTCGGCGACTGCAGCGACGGTGATCGCCACGGGCCTCAGGTGATCCGCGCCGACACCACGCCACCCGTCACCGGCGCGAGGACGTCATTTGAGGAACGATGGAACGTCGAAATCGTCGTCGTCGTCGAGCGGATCAACGGCCTCGTCGGCGAAGAGGTCCTTCAGCGTGGACACAGGGGTTTCGACGGCCTTGAGGGTCCCACGGCTGGCCGGCGCGCCCGCGTCCCACC
>JANOKQ010000600.1:0-2713 GCA_031419375.1 Acidimicrobiaceae bacterium | reverse complement strand
AGGTCACCAGGTTTGGTGGCACCGCCGCAGCCCCCGTGTTCGCAGCCGTCGCCCCGACCATCATGCGCGAGATGAACATCGTGCCGCCGCCCGGCGGCGGCTGCCCCGAGAGCTGACGATGGCGCAGGCGATCGGGGAGATCCTCGCCGCGTTGCGAGGTGGTCCCGCCGTGGAACTTCGCGGCTCGGCTGCCGCCGGCGCTTCCACCGTCACCGTCACCGTCACCGACATCACCATTGATTCTCGCGAGGTCCGGTCGGGATGGATGTTCTGCTGCGTTGTCGGCGACCATGTCGATGGCCACCGGTTCGCTGCCGACGCTGTGAGTAACGGGGCGACGGTGTTGCTGGTGGATCACCCCCTCGACATCGACGTGACCCAGGTGGTGGTGGCCGATGTCCGAGCGGCTACGGGATGGTTTGCCGCGGCGGTTCATCGGCATCCAGCGGACCATCTGCTGACGATCGGTGTGACGGGGACCAACGGCAAGACCACGACGGCGCAACTCATCGGCGATGTACTTCGTTACGCCGGTCGGTCGGTGGATGTGTTCGGCACCCTCACCGGCGGCCACACCACACCCGAGGCCCCCGAGTTGCAGCGTCGGTTGGCCGCCAGCCGCGATGCCGGCACGGACGCGGTGGTGCTGGAGGTGTCGTCGCACGCGCTCGCACTTGGCCGCGTGAACGGTGCGCACTTCGACATCGCGGTCTTCACCAACCTCGGACGTGATCACCTCGATCTGCATGGCACGATCGAGCGGTACTTCGCAGCCAAGGCACGCCTGTTCGAAGCCGATTTGTCGGACCGGGGAGTGGTCAATACCGACGACGTGCACGGGCGGTTGCTGGTGGATTCGTCCTCGATCGAGATCGACACGTTCACGGTGACCGACCTTCGCAACGTCTCCGTCGATGCAACGCGGCACTCCTACAGTTGGCGTGGCCAGCAGGTGCGTGTCGGCATGGGCGGCGCGTTCAACGTCTCGAACAGCCTCGCCGCAGCGGAGACGTGCCGCGCCGTAGGGCTTGCGCCACAGGTTGTCGCTGCGGGGCTTGCTTCGGCGCGGCCGGTGCCGGGCAGGTTCGAACCGATCGATGCGGGCCAGCCCTTCAGTGTCATCGTCGACTACGCCCATACCCCCGAGGGCCTTCGTGAGGCGTTGCGCGCGGCCCGCGCCACCACGCATTCACGAGTGCTCGTGGTGTTCGGGTGTGGCGGCGACCGCGAGCGTGAGAAGCGCCCGGAGATGGCAGCAGCCGCAGCTGAGATTGCCGACATGATCGTGGTCACATCCGACAATCCTCGCTCGGAGGACCCGTTGGCGATCATTGATGCCGCGGTTGCGGGGGTACCCGACGACTACCGTGGCACCGTTGTGATCGAGCCGGACCGCCGAACCGCCATTGCCGTCGCGTTCGCCGACGCCACCGAGGGTGACGTCGTCGTCATCGCCGGCAAGGGCCATGAGACCACCCAGACCAGCGGGTCCGAGGTCGTTGTGTTCGACGACCGCGTGGTCGCACGCGAGTTGCTGGTGGCTCGTTACCCAGGTACCGGACCGGATGTGTCTCGATGATCGCGGTGATGATCGCCGGTGCCGTGGCGATGGTCGTCTCGCTGTTTTCCACTCGCGAGCTGATCGTGTTCTTCCGTAACCGCGGCAAGGGACAGCCGATCCTTGGCAAGGAGGACAACGGGCCCGAGCACCACCTGTCGAAACAGGGCACGCCGACGATGGGTGGACTGGCCATCCTGGGCGCCGCGTTCGTCGGCTGGCTCAGTGCGCACGCACGCCAGGGGCTGGTGTTTTCCACCCAGGCGATGATCATGTGGTGCGGCATCTTGGTGATGGCCGTGATGGGGTTCCTCGACGACTACATCAAGATCACCAAGGCCCACAACCGGGGCATCTTCTGGAAACGCAAGAGCTACATCACCCTCACCCTCGCCGTGCTGATGGCATGGTGGCTCGCGGCCGGCACCGGTGTCAGCCTGACGATGTCGTTCACCCGGGCGACGTCGCCCGGCTGGACGTTGCATTGGGTGCTGTGGGTGCTGTGGGCGGGGCTGATCATCTGGGCGACCACCAACGCGGTCAACGTCACCGACGGTCTCGATGGACTCGCCGGTGGGTCGGCGCTGATGGGTTTCCTCGCGTTCACGATCATCGCCTACTGGGCGTTCCGTAACCCGGAGACGTACGCCGCGGTCGTCAACCCGCTCGATTTGGCCGTCGTCGCGGCGGCTTTCGCCGGAGCATGCGGCGGGTTCTTGTGGTTCAACGCGGCCCCGGCGCGCATTTTCATGGGTGACGTGGGTGCGCTGGGCGTGGGTTCGGCGCTCGCATTCATGGCGCTCGGCACCAACACCCAGGTCCTGCTGTTGCTGATCTGCGGCATCAATGTGATCGAAGCCGGTTCGGTCGCGGTGCAGATGGGGGTGTTCAAGGCATCGGGCCGCAAGAAGCGGTTGTTCCGCATGTCTCCAGTCCATCACCACTTCGAACTGCTCGGCTGGCCGGAGACCACGGTCATCATCCGCTTCTGGATCATCCAGGGGACGTGCGTGGCAACCGCGCTGGCGATCTTCATCGGCGACTTCACCAGGATCGCAGGGGAGTGATCGTGCGTTGCCTCGTGTACGGGTTGGCGGTGACCGGAGCGTCGACGGTCCGAGCGCTCGACCGGCGAGGACATGACGTCGTCGTCGT
>JANOKQ010000599.1:0-5536 GCA_031419375.1 Acidimicrobiaceae bacterium | reverse complement strand
ATGGTGTGGTGCAGCTTGTTGGCGTGATAACCGTCGTTGAAGTTCTCGAACATGACCTTCCAGTTCCACGGAAGGTCGGTGAGCGTGAACGTGCCAGGACACACCGCGTGGTCGAGGTCGTAGTGCTCGAGAAATGGCTCGTAGGTGGCCAGGGAGGGTGCAAGTGGCGCAGCGTTCACGTCGAAGTGCACGAACACGAATCCCTGCCACAGCTCGACCGCCAACGGTGGCAGTGGGTAGTCCTTCTTTTCGAAACCCTCGGTGCGCTCCATCGCAGGCGCACCGAGCAAGCGCCCGGTGAGGTCGTAGCTCCAGAGGTGATACAGGCACGTGAATTTGGTGCAGTTGCCCGAGTCGTCGGCCAACTGCATGCCGCGGTGCTGGCAGATCGATGAGAACGCGTGAATCGAGTGGTCCTTGGCGCGGGTCACGATGATCGGCTCGTCATTGGCGCTGGCCGTGAAGTAGTCGCCAACCTCGGGAATACGACTGGCGCGCCCGACACATTGCCACTCTCTGGCGAACAGGGCGTCGCGTTCGAACGCCAAGAACTCCTCCGAGGTGTAGATCTGCGGTGGAAGTGTGACAGCGGTGGCCACGTCGGTGACCGACATGTCGAACGAGCCGAGAAGGCCAGTGGTGAGAACGGTCATGCGTGCGCACCCTTTCTGTCGTCGATGACGGCGCCGTAGCCGCCGCCGCCCGGCAGATCGAGACGCACGAGGTCGCCGGGCTGCAAGGTGATCCGCGCCTGGGTTCGCACGGGTTCACCGTTCACGGTGAACGCTCCGGCCGCACCGGACTCGCCTCCGAAGATGCCCATCGGCGCGTCGACCAACCGCGAGGTGACCGCGTTCAACTGCCACGTCTGTTCGGTGTCGACGGTGAACTCGATGGTTTGGCCCAGTCCACCGACCTGCTGACCGTTGCCGCCGCTGCCAGGCCGCAGTGCTTTGCGCAGGAAGTGAATCGGTGCCGAGGCCTCGACCACCTCGACCGGTACGGCGGCAATGCCGGTGGGGTACGAGCAGGCCGACAATCCGGACTTCGTGGCTCGTGCGCCCACACCACCGGCGTAGGTGAACATCGCCGTGATGAAGGGCCGTCCGTCGGGGTGGTTGCCGCTGACCTGCATGGTCCACACCGCACCGGCACCCTCGGCCATTGCCTGAAGCGGTCGGATCTGGGCGAGTGCCTTGAGTAGCGCATTCGGGAGGAACATTCCCACGACGTGACGAGCCGTGCACGGTTGCGGTGACACGGCGTTGACGATCGAACCCTTCGGTGCCTCCACCTTGATCGGCGCAAGGCTCCCGTGGTTGTTCGGGAGCTCCGGGTTGAGTACCGACCGCACGGTGAAGGTGGTGTAGGCGTGGGTGTAGTTCTTGACCACATTGATACCAAATGGGCTGGCACCGGATGACCCGGCATAGTCGACCGTGATCTCTCCCAGTCCGGGATCGACGGTGATGGCGCACACGATGTCGATCTTGCTGCCGTCGGCCAGATCGAGCACGGCGGAAGCGGAGTACGTACCGGCGGGCAGCTCGCGGATGCTGGCCCGGGTTGCCGCCTCGGATCGGGTGATGATCTCATCGGCCAGATCTTCGATGTCGGCGAGATCGTGACGTTCGCACAGCGTGCGGAGGCGTTGTGCGCCGACCTCGCCACTCGCCATCTGCGCATGGAGGTCTCCCGCCATATGGTCGGGCTGGCGCACGTTCGACAGAATGAACTTCCACACATCGGTGTTGCGCTCGCCGGCGATCATGAGTCGGCAGATGGGAATCCACAACCCTTCTTCGAACACGTCGCGTCCGCCAGCACCGATGCCGTAGCCACCGACGTCGGTGTGATGAATCGTGGAACCGAAGAACGCGACGACGCGTCGTTCCTTGAACACCGGGTACAACACGGTGACGTCGAGCAGTTGGCCCGCCGTCTTGTACGGGTCGTTGGTGATCAGTACATCGCCTTCCACCAACGAGTCGGTCGGGAACTCGTCGAGCATCGCCGAAGCGGCGCGGGCGAGGGAGTTGATGTGGCCGGGGGTGCCGGTGACTGCTTGAGCCACCATCCGGCCACGACGATCGAACACGGCATTGGCGAGATCGCCGGCCTCGCGCACGATCGGCGAGAACGCAGCGCGCTGCAGGGCGCGGGCCTGCTCGTTGACAGTGGCGATGAGGCTCTGCCACAACACCTCGAGTTCGATGGGATCGAACGTGCGGCTCATCGTGACCCTCCTGTCACCGTGACGGTGCGATCGGCGATCAGCGAGCCATCGGGAGCCAAGGTAGCCACCCAGCCCGGTCGGATCACAGCCGTGGTCTCGCGTTCCTCGACGATCGCCGGTCCTTCGATGCGCTGGCCGAGCCCGAGCTCGCTGCGCCGATAGACGGGAGTGTCGACCGCCGTAGCACCGCGGGAGAAGCGCACCGGTCTGGTGCTGAACTGCTCGCCAGTGCCCCGCCCCAACTCTGTCAACGGCTCGACGGGCGCGGCAGCCGCGAAGGCCGACAGTCGCCAGGTGACGGCCTCGACCCCGATGTCGGGGATCGTCAACCCGTAGATGCGACGGTAGTCCACCTCGAACAATGCAACTACTTCTGCGTAGGTGACCGGCCATGCTTCGTCGCCGGCCGCCGCTTCACCCACCCAGATGGTGATCTCGTTGCCCTGCCCGAGGTATCTGGCGTCCACCCCATAGCGGAAGCGGATGGCCTCGTCCTCGACGCCGGCAGCCGAGAGCACGCGGCGCCCTTCCGCACGCAGCTCGGCGAGCAACAGGTCGCGCTCGACGGCGTCGACCGACTCCATTGGACGGACCATGCTGCGCGCAAGATCAATGCGGACCGGAGACACCAACGTGCCGAATGCTGAGAGCACGCTCGCGTTGACCGGGAAGATCACCCGCGGCGATTCGAGCAGCTCGGCCACTCCACACGCGTGCACAGGGCCGGCGCCACCGAACGCCAGGACAGTGATGCCGCGCAAGTCGGCGCCTTGCTCGACAGCGTGCATCCGCGACGCGGCCGCCATGTTCTGGTTGACGAGCTCATGGATGCCAGCGGCGGTGTCAGCGGCTGACAATCCCAGCGGCGTCGCGACCGTCTGCAAAGCCCGGTCGCATGCCGCCATGTCGAGCGCCATGTCACCGCCGAGGAAGAACGACGCATCGAGCAGCCCGAGGGTGAGGTCGGCGTCGGTGACAGCCGGCTTGGTACCGCCCCGCCCGTAGCACGCTGGGCCAGGATCAGCACCAGCGGACTCGGGACCCACCTTCAGCAGGCCGAGGTCGTCGATGCGGGCCTGGCTGCCGCCGCCAGCACCGATCTCGACGAGGTCGACCGACGCCACGCTGACGGGGAATCCCGAACCCTTCTTGAAGCGGTAGATGCGAGCGACCTCGAACGTGTTCGTCAGTTCGGGCTCGCCGTTCACGATGAGGCACGATTTGGCGGTAGTACCGCCCATGTCGAAGCACAGCAGGCGGTCCTCGCCGAGGCGCCGGGCGAACCAGCTGCCGGCCAGGGCACCGGCGGCGGGGCCGGACTCGACAAGACGGATGGGAGCGCGGGCCGCATCGTCGGCAGAAACCACTCCACCGTTGGACAACATCATCAGTACCGACCCGCCGAAACCCTCGCTGGCCAGCCACTTCTGCAGCTCGTCCAGGTACGGCCCAATGACCGGCATGGTGGCCGCGTTGCACGCCGTCGTGATCATCCGCGGATACTCACGGATCTGCGGCGAGATCTCCGAGGAGATGCACACCGGCACGCTCAGCTCGCGGCGCAGGTGTTCAGCTACCAGCCGTTCGTTGGCAGGGTTCGCATATGAGTTGATGAGGCACACCCCGACCGCTTCCACCGCCGCAGCCCGCAACTGTTCGGTGACGAAAACAAGGTCGGCAGCGCTCGGCGCCAGGCGCACCGCACCGTGCGGCGTGGTCCGCTCCTCGACCTCAACGACCCGGTCGCGCGGTACGGGCGGTGCCGGGAACTCGATCTGCAGGTCGTACATGTCGTAGCGGTGCTCGTTACGGATGAGCAGGGTGTCACCGAAGCCCGTGGTTGTCACGATGCCTGCCCGGCCGATCTTGCCCTCGATCAACGCATTCGTGATCAGAGTGGTGGCGTGCACGATGGGTGCGGTGATGTCGGCCGGGCGAACACCCGCCTTCGCGAGGAGTTGCAACACGGCGGCGCGCACACCCTGCAGCGGCGCAGCCGGAGTCGTGAGAGTTTTGTCCACGACCACACGGCCCGAGGCACCGTCGAAGAGCACCACGTCGGTGAAGGTGCCGCCGATGTCGACGGCAAGTCGCCAGTCTGCGGTCATGCGGCACCTCCGGTCCGCGGCGGTGCGAACACGTCGAGGATCCAGACCTCGTCGAATTCGTCGTCGCCGATGAACACGCTGTCGCCGTGGCTCACCGTTGGCGGAGCGAGATACAGATCGCCCGCGTGGAGCACCTTTCGGCTCTGATCGTTCTCGTCCCCGATGCGAAAGTCGAGGGTGCCGCGCATGACGACGCCCAGCTGTTCGTTCGCCTGGTGGTCGTGAAGGAACGAACCTTCGGCACCACCCTTGATTCTCCAAAACCACAGTTCCAAATGGTCGCCGACGATCACCCGCTTGCGGAAGCCCGGGCGGTCGGTCTCCGCGAAGAGGGCGTCGTCGAAGAAGAAGCAATATCTGTCGTCGCCGGTCGGATCGAGGCTCACAGCAACCGCTCCACCATGCGCCGCTCGACGTCGTCGAGATGCGCAACTACCGCGGCGGTGGCCTTGCGGGTGTAGCCCTTCACGACCGCTTCGGCAATCGCCCGATGGGCTTCCGTGGACGAATCGATGAGGTCGACGACCTCAGCCCGGTTGACCTCGGCGTACAGCAGCGAGGCGAACTCACCAGACCCGAACAACGCGGCCAATGCCTTGGCATGCACCTCGTTGAGTAGCGGATTGCCGCACGCCCTGGCCAATGCGGCGTGGAACGAACGGTCGATCTCGCGGAACTCCTCGAGGTCACGGGCGGTCAATGAGGCGAATCGGGCGATCTCTTCGCGCTGTGCATCGGTGGCCCGACGAGCGGCCAGTTCGGCGATAGCCGGTTCGATCACTTGGCGCACCTCGAACAGTTGGGTGACGAGCGCCTTGCGATCGTCGCCTGAAAAGTTGACCTCCGGGAGGCGCTCGGCCACGACCGAACGGTTGCCGCGCCGTTCGAGGTAGCCGGCAATGACCAGCCCTTGGATGGCTTCGCGCACCGATGTGCGCGCTACTCCGAATTCATGGCAGAGCACGCGCTCGGCCGGAAGTGGAGTGCCCGGAGCGAGTTGCCCAGTGTGGATGGCATCGGCGAGCCGCTGACGGATCTCTGCCGACACCGTCTGGCGGGCGACCGGATCGAAGGTCATGTGAGTCATCGCAAACCCACCTTCGCGAAGCGCTCGATCTCGGCGCAGATGTCGAGCGGATCGATGATGGCTTGGTGCTCGGCGTCGCCCCAGTGTTCGGGTGGAACGAGCCAC
>JANOKQ010000598.1:0-5486 GCA_031419375.1 Acidimicrobiaceae bacterium | reverse complement strand
GAGGACCAGGTGGTCGGCCACCTCGGCCCCGACCTGTGCGGCACGGCGCTGCCCGACATCGACGTGATCACGATGCGTCTGCAACGCGAGCCCGAGATCGCCCTCGCCGGAGCGCTGCTCGATCAAGGCAACGTTGCCGGGTTCGGCAACGTCTACGCCGTGGAACTGCCCTTCATCGTCGGCGTCTCACCGAACCAGCCGGTCGGGCACATCGATGGTCTCCGCGACCTCGTGGCGGTGGGCACGGCAATGATCCGCCTGCACGCCCGAACCGGACCACGCAACACCACCGGCCGCCGGCTCACCACCGCCGACCACTTCGTGTACGGCCGCCGCCTGTGCCCCGTGTGCGGTGCCACGCTCGACGGCTGGGACGAACACGTCAGCCCATGGCAGCGCCAGGCGGTGTGGTGCCCTGCGTGTCAGGCGCTCGCACCGCGGCGAGCCGTCGACATCACCCGCACCCGACGCCTCCTCGCGTTGCACCCAGTCCGCCGCGACCCCCTGATTCTCACGATCTGGGGCTAATTCGTCCCGGAAGCCGGGACAGATTCGGCCCAGATCGGTTGTTCGGCCTCAGTGGGGGCCGGTGAAGCCGAAGCTGGCGCGCAGGTTTTCGTCGGTGAGCACGCTGGCCGGCGATCCGGCGGCGACGATCCTCCCGGCGAGCAGCATCACGAAATCAGCGTCGTCGGCGTCGTCGAGGTCGTGGGTGGCCATCACCACCGCGCACCCACGGGACCGCTCGGCGGCAACCGCTCGAGCGAACACGTCGCGGCCTTGCGGGTCGAGACCGGCAGTGGGTTCATCGAGCAGCAACACCTCGGCACGGCGGGCCAACGCCTGGGCGAGATGGGTTCGCTGCTGCTGCCCGCCGGACAATTCCATCATCGGGACATCGCGGAACGCGTCGACACCCATCCGCTCGATCGCCTCATCCACCGCTCGCCGATCGACACCTCGCTGACGACGCAACAGACCAAGGTGGGCAAAGCGCCCCATGGCCACCACATCGGCCGCCCGGATTGGCAACATGAACGACGATGCTGGCCGTTGCGCCAAATACGCCACCCGCGCCGGCTGCGTCCCCGGTTGGGCACCGAGCAACTCGACCGACCCGGCCACAGGGGCAAGCAACCCGGCCAACGTCTTCAAAATGGTCGACTTGCCCGAACCGTTCGTTCCGATCAGGCACAGCAACCCGCCCGCCCCGAGATCGACAGACACGTCCTGCAGCACCGGCCGCGACAGGTACCCGACCGACAGCTCTCGGGCCTGGATCACGCTTGCGCCCGTATCCACGCTCACACCCGGACCGCGAGTCGCCGGGCACGCACTGCGCTGCGCAGTTCCACACCGGCAAAAGCGACGAGGAAGATCGAGACCGCAACGGCGACGATGCTGGCACCGGCAGCGAGGTCGGCGTGGTAGCTCAACAACAGACCGCCGTAGCTCGCCAGTGACCCGACCACCGCAGCGACGCCGACCATCGCACCGACTCGACGGGTGACAAGCGCCGCCGTTGACGCAGGGGCCAGCAGCATCCCGAACACCAGCAACGTGCCGACCGATTGGAACGAACTGATGATCGCCACCGCCACCATCGCCATCAACAACGCCTCGTAGCGGCGCACGCTGAACCCCGACGTGGCCGCCAGCTCGGGCTCGACGCTGAGCAGCAGGAAGGGGCGGCGGCACAACCAGGCCATCGCCGCGACGGCCGCCACGGCGACGAACTGCCAACGCAACTCGGCGGTGTCGACCCCGAGCACATCGCCGAACAGGATGCGGGTGAGGTCGCCGGCGAGGCTGCGCGAGCGCGAGGTGATCATCACGCCGAGCGCCAGCATGCCGGCGAACAACAGCCCGATCGCGGTGTCGTTGGACAGCCGCGACCGGCGGGTGATCACCGACACACCGCTCATCATCACGACCGTTCCCACCGCGGCACCAAGGGTGGCCGGCAGCCCGACCAGCACTGCGGTGGCGATACCGGGAAGGACGCCGTGAGCCAGCGCGTCGGCCACGAACGCAAGACCGCGCAACACCACGAACGTGCCGACGATTGCGCACGCGAACGCGACCAGTACACCGGCCGCAAGGGCACGGCGGAGGAACTCGTTGTCCACAAACGGATCAAGGAAGAAATCGATCATTCGGCGATCCCTGAAGGCGACAACCCGACCGCGATGGCCGTTGCCAGATCGACGATGAACGCGCCGTAACCGCCCACAGCCGGAATTGCGAGAGGGGAAAGTTCGACCAATTTCACGCCAGCGTCGGCGGCGATCTGTTCGGCCACCTGAGTTGGGGTGCCGCGCTCGGTGAAGATTGCCGGCACGCCGGTTCGTTCGATCACGCCCCCGAGGTCGGCGATGTCGCGGGCGCTCGAGGCGGCTGTCGACGACAGTCCGGGCACGATCGCGCCGACCACCTCGCAGCCGTACCGATCCGCGAAGTACCCGAGCGAATCGTGACCGGTCACCAACACGCACCCGCCAGCGGGAATCGTCGCGATGATCGAACGCACCTCGCCGTCAAGGTCGTCGAGCGTGGCCAGGAGCGCCGCGAGTTGGTCGTCGAGCGACACTCGCAGCGATACTTCCAGCTCGGCGGCGAGATCGTCGGCCATCTGCGCGAGCGCGAGCGGGTCGGTCCAGATGTGCGGGTCGCCGGCACCAGCGACGCTGGTGTGGCGCACGACGAGGTGGTCGGTCGCGACGAACAGCCGGGCCCCTTCATCGGCCGCCTGCGTGAGGGCGTCTTGCAGACCTTCTTCGAGGCCGAGGCCGTTGGTCACCACCAACGCGGCATCCGACATCCGCTCTCGGTCGCGTGCCGAGGCGGCGTAATCGTGCGGATCCTGTCCGTTGGGGATGAGCACCTCGACGGCCGCGGCATCGCCGACGAGCTGGCCGACGATGTCGCCGAGCATCGACGTCGTGACCAGCACCAGCGGCACGTCGGTCGCGATCGTCCGACCAGTGGTGGCTGGGGCACCGCTGGGGTCCGCGCCGCAGCCCGCCAGCACACCGACAGCGAAACCCACGGCACCCACTACCCCGGTGAGCCGCGCACCCCAACCGATCAGCGCACCCCAACCGATCAGCGTGGGCCCGGTCAGCGTATGCATCGTTGTTGTCCGGCGTTCAGATCGCATGCTGGCGGTTCTCAACCGATCGAGAGCAAATGGGAATCACTCTCATTAGAGTACCCGCCGCCTCCAGTTGATGCAACCGATTCGCCGGATCCGGTCCCGGCGACCAGCGCGCCGATGTCCGCGATCCGGTGACGTGCGGCCCCACTCACTACAGTGCGCTGCGTGACAGACATCGCTACGACCAACGGCTCACAGGTCCCCCTCGTCGACTACCTCGTGCTCGCCGACCAGCCCCACCTCGTGGCCAACCGGTGCACCTCCTGCGGGGCGCGGTTCTTCGACCGCCGCAACGCCTGCGCGTCGTGCTTCGCAACCACCTTCGACAAGGTCGACATCGCCACCGAAGGCATCGTGCGGGCCTTCACCATCGTCACGTTCGCCGCACCCGGTGTGGCGGTGCCATTTGCCTCTGCCGTGATCGACTGCGACGGCACGAGTGTGCGTGGCAACCTGATCAACGTCGATCCGGACCCCGCCAAGATCTCTCTCGGCATGGCCGTTCGCCTGGCGACCTACTCGATGGGTGCCGACGACAACGGTGCCGAAGCAATCGGTTTCGGCTTCGAGCCCGCCTGAGTCCTCCGCGACTCGCCTCATCAACAACGCTTCATCACCCCAATTTCATCACCCCAACTACACCTTCGTCACCCCAACTACCGCTCACAAGGAACAACGACATGGCTGAAAATGTGTGGATCCTCGGCATCACGATGACCAAGTTCGGCAAGCACACCGACAAAGACGTCGTCGACCTCGCCTCTGAAGCAGCAATGGGTGCCCTTGCCGACGGCGGCGTCACGATGGGCGAGATGGGCATCATGGCCGCCGGCAACCTGATGGGCGGCGGCGGTGTCGGCCAGCAGATCCAAAAGCAGATCGGCCAGACCGGCATCCCCGTCTACAACGTGGCGAATGCGTGCGCCACAGGGGCCACTGCGTTGCGCACGGTGATCATGTCGGTGAAGGCCGGCGAGAGCGACATGGGTCTCGCGGTCGGTGTCGAGAAGTTGGCCGGCGCCGGGTTGTTGGGCGGCGGCGGTCAGGCCAAGCACGACGGCAACGTGTGGGCACCCCGCGGTCGCTACGGCGCCGTCGCCTCCACCGACGGCCGCATCGGCACCGACACCATGCCGGGCACGTTCGCCCAGATCGGCATGGAGTACGGCCACAAGTACGGCGGTGCCGACTTCGAGCTGTTCGCCAAGATCAGCGAAAAGAACCATGCCCATTCCACGCTCAACCCGCTCGCCGCCTACTCGAAGCGGTTCACACTGGAAGAGATCATGGGCGACATGATGATCGCCTACCCCAACACCCGGCCGATGTGCTCCGCCAACTGCGACGGTGCGGCCGCGGCTGTCATCGTCAGTGAGAGCAAGCTGCGCACCCTGTCGCTCGAGCAGCAGCGTCGCGCGGTCAAGGTGTCGGCGTCGATCCTGACCACCGATCCGTGGGAAGAGGCGTGCCAGGTGCTGCCCGACGTCAACACGCTCACCCGCAACGCTGCCAAGCAGGCCTACGAAGCGGCCGGTATCGGCCCCGACGACCTCGACCTGGTGGAGCTGCACGACTGCTTCGCCACCGCCGAATTGGTGCACTACGACAACTTGATGCTGTGCCCCGAAGGCGGGGCGGTCGACTTCTTCAAATCCGGCGCACCGTGGCGCGACGGTTCGACTCCGGTCAACGTCAGCGGCGGTCTGCAGAGCAAGGGCCACCCCATCTCGGCCACCGGGATCGCCAACGTGTGGGAGATCTGCCACCACCTGCGCGGCGAAGCTGGCGAGCGCCAGATCGAAGGCGCCAAGGTCGGACTGGCCCACGTGATCGGCCTCGGCTCGGCCTGTGGCATCCACGTGCTGGAGAAATCCGCCGCCTAAGCGGTGCATCGATCAGCCAGGCGCGAGCCGGCGCCGAAGCTCGACTGCGACGGCTTCGCCGGCGATCAACGCGATCTCCTCGCTGAGCGATTCCACCACCAGCCGGTCGCCGACGTAGGCCTCCGGCTCCTCGGTGCAGCACCAGGCCATCGTCTCACCCTCGGCGCCCCAGTCGGCGCGGGTCCAGCCGCGCACCGTTGCCACCTCGGCGGTGCCGTGATCCTCCCAGTCCACCTTGACCGGTAACTGCCAACATACCGAGGGTTTCCAATCGGTCGGCGACTCCCCGGAATCGAGCGCCGCCAGGTGCAACGCACAACCGGCTCCGCCACCGAAACCTGGCCGGTTGAGAAAGATGCACGCGCCATCGACCACCCTCGTGCTGGTTCGGCTGTCGTCACTGAACACCCCGCCGTGCGCTGCCTGGGCGTGGTGCTGAAAGAGCG
>JANOKQ010000597.1:0-1725 GCA_031419375.1 Acidimicrobiaceae bacterium | reverse complement strand
CTCACTGGACTCATCACGCCCGAAGAAGCTCGGCTCGTCGGCACGGCAACGCTCGACCGTGCGGTCGCCACCGCCGACCGCACGACCCAATGCGTCGCCCAGCAGTTGCTCGGATGCATCGATTCCCTCACGGGTTTCGGCGCCGATGCTCGTCGGCACCTGCATGAGGCCATCTCGTTGTACGACTCGGGCCGCGTCGTGCCAACCTCCTACCTGATCCCGGACACGTTCTACGCCGGCGCACTGCTCGAGCTCGACGACATCGAAGCTGCGCTCGAAGCTGCCGCCCAGGCGAGGACTCGCTACGAGCAACGCGGTGCCCTCTCGCAGCTCCCCATGGCGTACATGATCATTGCCGCAACGCATTACTCGACCGGGCACTTCGATGAAGCTGTCGCCGAGATCGAGGCGGGGGCAGCCGTCGTAGAGGACACCGGGAACCTCAACTTCGTTCTGTACTCAGATTCGATCCTCGCGCGGATCTCTCTTCGCCGCGGCGATCTCACCAATGCGCAGGCCCACCTCGCCAGCGGCACGGCGCGCCTCGCCGCTGGATCGCTTTTCGGTGCTGATTGGCTGTTCGACGCCCAGACCCAGTACCTCGCGGCCATCGGCGACCTCGACGCGGCCCTCGCAATCGGTGAGATGACCTGGTCCCAGACCGCGTTCCTGCGCCACTTCTACGGGCACCGCGAACGCGGTGTCCTCCTCACCCGGCTGGCCCACACACACGGCCGCGATGACCTCGCCGAGGAGGCGACTGCGAGCCTCGAAGAAGGTGCCCGGCGTACCCCCGCGCTCAGCGCACGGGCGGCGGCACTGCAGTGCCGCGGCATCGTCAATTCTGACGCAGCGATGCTCATCGACGCAGTCGCGTGCTTCCGGCAAACCCCGCTGCAACCGGCCCTCGCGATCTGCTGTGAGGACGCCGCAACTGTGCTCGTCACGCACGATGGCCGAGAGGCGGCGGTGTCGTTGCTGACTGAGGCTGCCGCTATCCACGCCCTCACCGGAGCGGTCGGCGAGGCGCGACGGATCGATACGACGCTGCGCACGCTCGGAGTGAGGGCGAAGCGTCCACGATCCGACCGTCCGACGTTCGGGTGGGAATCGCTCACCCCGATGGAGATCTCCGTCAGCGAACTCGTCGCCGAGGGCCTCACCAACCCCGACATCGGCAACCGCCTGCACGTGTCTCGTCGCACGGTCGAGACCCATCTTGCGCACGTCTTTCGCAAGCTCTCCTACGCCAGCCGATCGCAACTGGCCGCCGAATTCACCCGACAAGCCACCACGACCTGACCTCGCATCAAAAGTCGAACCCGTGTCACCCGGTTTCGGCTGGTGAGCGTCTGTCAGGTCACAACTCAACGAAAGAGCAGCACATGGATACGTCACGAGTTGAACGGGGCGCACTCGGCCTCATCGCAATCTTCATGCTGCCCGCGGGGCTCCAGGCTGCGTTCGCGCCGAAGTCGTTCTTCACCGACTTCCCCCTCGGGCGAGGTTGGATCGCCGCTGAGGGCGACGTGTACAACGAGCACCTGGTGCGCGACGTCGGCGCGCTGTTCCTGGCCCTGATCGTCGTCACCGCCTGGACGGTCTGGCGTCGCGGGCCGTCGCGCCCCGTCGCCGTCGCATGGCTCGTCCAGGGAGCGCTGCACCTCACCTACCACGGCGGGCACCTCGACGGATACGAAACCGCAGACAAGGTCGGCCTGATCG
>JANOKQ010000596.1:0-2982 GCA_031419375.1 Acidimicrobiaceae bacterium | reverse complement strand
GCTGCACACGGGTTTCCCGGCCGAACCACGTGACGATCCCATTTTTGCCGGCGGTGAAGTCGCCGCCCAGCGGGATGACGGTCCACACCAAGAAAGCCGGCACGAACGACAGGTATGGGGCCAACTTGAACACGAACCGGTCGGACCGCTCGGGGATGAGGTCTTCTTTGAAGAACAACTTGATGCCGTCGGCAAGGGTTTGCAAAATGCCGAACGGACCAGCCTTGTTGGGGCCGATGCGGTTCTGCATGCCGGCGATCGCCTTGCGCTCGAACCACACCATCAGCATCGTGGCGACGAGGCCGATGACGAACACCACGACCACCTTGAGCAACACGATGAGCACATCACCGAGGTCGAGATCACCGATCAGGAGCGGGTCGAGGGCGAGCATCAGAGGTTCTCGATCCGGACGTCAGTGACGGTGGCGCGGTGGTCGATGAGTTCGCCGATGGTGCTCCCCGGCTGATTGAACGGCACCCAGACGGTGCCGCGCAGCACCGACGGATCTCCTTCGATCGCGACCACGATGCCGGCCTTGACGCTCGAGAGGCGAACGTCGGCACCCTCCACCGCGCCCGCCCGTTCGATGTCGAGCGGGTGCATGTGGGCGGTCATACCGGGTGCCAAATGTGCGAGGGACGGGCTGGTGCGGGTGGACACCGCGTCGTCATACAGCTTGCGACTGACAACCAGGCGGAAGTCGTAGCTGTTGCGATCGGCGAGCGTGAGCGGCGGTGGGTCGAGTGGATCGAGCCCAGTCGGGGCACCGGTGATGACACCGTTCGGCGACGCCGCAAGCGCGTCGATGGTGACCGACGCATAACCGTCGACGAGATCGGCGATCGAGGCGGTCACATCGTCGACGTTTTCGTACCCGAGGTCGGTACCGAGCAGGTTGGCGATGCCAGCGGCGATCATCCAATCCGGTCGAGTCGTCCCGGTGGAGGTGACCCGCTTGCCGAGGGCGGAGACGCGTCCTTCGAGATTGGTTGTGGTGCCGCCCTTTTCAGCGTAGGCACTCGCCGCGAGCACCACGTCGGCCTTCTGCGCCGACGCCGACAGGAACGTGTCGACCGCGATCACCCTCCGTGCGCCGGCAAGGGCGCGGCGGGCAAGTCCGGCGTCCGGGTAATCGGCCAACGGATCGGCGCCGACCAAGACGAGGCATTCGAGCTTTCCGTCGGCGGCGTTCTGCAAGATGCCGCGCACGTCAAGCCCCCCAGCGCGCGGGCGCATGCCCACCTGCAACGCACCCACCACGTTGCCGCGGCGTAGCGCCGGCAACACCTTGGCACCCGGCAGAGCGGCGAGCAGCGCTTGCAGAGCGCGCACGGTGGCAGCGGTGGATTCGGCCAGGTTGGCGCGACCCGCAACAATCGCCACCGGGCCCCGGGCGAGTTGTGCGGCGATCAGTGGATCGGCCAGCGCCGACTCCACCGCGCTCACCTGTGTGCCGGGCTCGTAACCGATGCTCCGCCACGCATGTTTCGACAGCCCGCCCAGCTTGGGGGTGAACTCGATGAGCCGACGACCCCGCTTCGTGACCGCGTCGCGCAGGCGCAGGTACAGCACCGGCAGCTCTTCCTTGAGGTCAGGGGCGAGCAGGATGATGGTCGTTGCATCTGCAACATCATCGATGGTGGCGCGATCGAGGCCAAGCACCCCCATGGGAAGCCCGTCGCCCATCTGGGCGTACACGTTGGGGGTGCCAATCACGTCGTGGGCCAGGCGCGCCCAGGCGAATGCGTCCTCGTTGCTGCCCCGCGCCCCGCCGAGCACACCGATGCTGCCGGCCCCGCCGGCGGCGATCGAATCACGAATCAGGCCGGCGACGGATTCGAGCGCGGCGTTCCAGCTCGTCGGGACAAACCCCTCGGCGGTCCGTACCACCGGGGTAGTGAGGCGTTCGACGCTGTTGACCGATTCGAAGCCGAAACGGCCCTTGTCGCACAACCATCCCCAGTTGACCGGGTCGCTATCGACGCCTTGGTAACGCAGCACCTCGTTCCGGCTCGACTGCACCACGGTGCGGCACCCGACCGAACACGTCGTGCACGTGCTCTCGACCTCGTCCAAATCCCACGGTCGGGCCTTGAACCGGTATGGCTTGGCGGTCAGTGCGCCGACGGGGCAGATCTGGACGGTGTTGCCGCTGAAGTAGCTGGAGAACGGTTCGTCGGGAAAGGTGACGATCTGGGTGGTGTTGCCGCGGCTGCTGAACTCGATCAGCGCATCGCCCGCGACCTCGTCGGCGAATCGGGTGCAGCGATCGCACAGGATGCACCGCTCGCGATCGAGGAACACCAGATCGCTGATCGGGATCGGCTTTTCGAAGTGGCGCTTCTCCTCGACGAACCGGCTCTCGCCGGGGCCGTGGCTGAACGCCTGGTCCTGTAACGGGCACTCTCCACCCTTGTCGCAGACCGGGCAATCGAGGGGGTGGTTGGCGAGCAGCAGTTCGAGCACACCCTCCTGCACCCGCTTCACCGTCGCCGACTCGGTATCGATGCTCATCCCGGGTGCAACTGGCACCATGCACGACACGGTGAGCTGGGGTCCGCGCCCGGAATCGACCTCGACGATGCACATTCGGCACATGCCCACCGAGTCCATCCGCTCGTGGTAGCAGAAGCGGGGAATGTACTCGCCGTGGCGCTCGGCTGCCGCAAGGACCAACTCGCCCTTGGTCGCCACGATGGCGCGCCCGTTCAGCGTGACGGGCACCGCGTTGGGATCGGGCTCACCGATGGCGTCGACGACCACATCTGTCACCTCGGCGGCTGCGGGCTCGGGGTTGTTGGTGACGGTCACTGGGCACCTCCGGCCATCGCGGTCACCGGGATCATCCTCTTGCGCTGTCGCTTCACGACGCGCGCTTCGAACTCGTCACGGAACAGCGTGAGCGCCGAATGCACCGGCGCGTACGCCGACGGGCCAACGAAGCAGATGGTGGTCATCTTGTACGGGAACGGCACCGCC
>JANOKQ010000595.1:0-2772 GCA_031419375.1 Acidimicrobiaceae bacterium | reverse complement strand
CAACGGGGCGCACCGGTGCGAACCCCACGCCGCAGTTGCCCATCATCACCGTGGTGAGACCGTGCTGGGTGGATGGTTCGAGCAATGTGTCCCAGGTGGCCTGGCCGTCGTAATGGGTGTGGACATCGACGAAACCGGGGGTGACGATGCGACCGGTGGCGTCGATCACCTCGTCGGCCGCGTCGGCAAGATTTGCCTCGACAGCGACGATCCGGCCGTCGGTGATACCGATGTCGGCACGGCGTGGCGCGGCACCCGTGCCGTCGACGAGTGTGCCGCCGGTGATGATCGTGTCGAATTTCATGGTGGTGTGGGATCTCCGGGGCGTCAGCGTTACCAGGGCGTTCAGTCATGGACACTAAAGTCCCAATCTAGTTGACGATTTCGTCAAGTGGCCCGTAGTGTGCCGCCATAGCCAGCTACAGATCCGTGGGGGAATCAATGAAGGTGTGGGTCGACCCAGAGAAATGCCGTGGGCACGCGCTCTGCCTCACTCACGCGCCCGACGCGTTCGAGTTCATCGATCTCGAGGACCGCTCGGTCGTGATCGAAGGCGCGGTCGACACCGTGCCCCGCGAGCAGTTCGAAGCAGCTGCCCGCGAATGCCCCGAGCGGGCCATCGTCATTACCGACTGACGCCAGTATCCAGCCACCGATTGATCTGGGGGATCATGACTACGAAAGCCAAGCACATCATCGATTTCGATCACCACTCTCCCGAGCTGCGTGATCACAACACCGAGGTGTTCACGAGCCTCATGTACGGCGACGGCGGCTGCCCGATGGGATGGTCCGCCAAGCACGACGGCTTCTGGGCGATCTGGGGTTACGACGCCCTCTACGACGCCGTGCAGGATTGGGAGACGTTCAGCTCCGGTCACAGCGCCGGATGCCCGAAGGGCGTGCCGAGCTCGCTGTACGCCGAACCGTTGATCCCGATCGACCTCGATGGTCCGGAGCAGCAGGATTTCCGCAAGGTCGTGCTCAGCTGGTTCAACCCCGGCCACGCGAAGTCGATGAAGGAGCGCGTCGAGGAGATGTGCGACGACCTCATCGACGAGTTCATCGAACGCGGAGAGGCCGAGCTCAGCTACGAGCTGTTCACCGCGCTTCCCGCGATGTTCACGCTCGAGATGCTCGACTGGGATTCGAGTCGTTGGCCCGAGTGGGTCGAGTGGGTGCATGCGATGATCCACGACTCTGTCGTCGACCCCGAGAAGTCGATGCGGGGCATCAACAACCTGTACGGCAACATCGGCCAGGAGATCGCCCGCCGGCGTGAGCATCTCGGTGACGACCTGTTCAGCGACATGATGCGCACCCCGATGAACGACCGGCTGCTCACCGACGCCGAGCTAACCAACTTCGCGCTCCTCGTGCTGCTCGGGGGGATGGACACCACCTCCGGCACCACCGGCAACTCGCTGCTGCTGATCGACAAGGACCCCGAGCTGCGCCAGCAGATGATCGACAACATCGACAGCATGCCGAAGATCATCGAGGAGTTTCTGCGCATCGCCGGCCCCGGTGGTGGCCTCTTCCGCCGGCTCACCAAGGACGTCGAGTTCCACGGCGAGCAGATGTCGGAGGGCGAGCGGGTGCTGATGATGTACTGGGCCGCTAACCGCGACCCGTCGGCCTTCCCAGACCCGGAGAAGGTCGACATCTTCCGCACCAACAACCGCCACATGGCGTTCGGCCTCGGCCCGCACCGATGCCTCGGATCGCATCACGCCCGCCTGATGCTCTCGACACTGTTCAGGGGAGTCTTCACCCGCCTGCCCGACTTCCAGGTGCAGTGGGACGGCGTTGAGCGCTTCGAGGACTGCGGCAGCGTGTACGCGGTGCGGCACCTGCCGGTCACGTTCACTCCCGGCGAGCGCAAGAAGCCAAGGCAGGCGGGCGCGTGACCGTCACGATCGACCTCGCGGGGCGCACCGTGCTCGTCACCGGCGCAGGCCAGGGGGTCGGTGCCGCTGTCGCCGCGCTGCTGGCCGAGGCCGGTGCTCGCGTCGCGGTCAACGATCTGGTCGCCGACCGTTGCGAGGCACAGGCACAGGCGCTGCGCGACGCCGGCGGCGATGCAGTCGCGGTGCCATTCGACGTCACCGACTTCGAGATGGTCACCGACATGGTCGCAGGGCTCGGCCGGGTCGACATCTTGGTCAACAATGCCGGCAACGCCGGCGGCGACACGTGGCCCGGCATGGTCGCGTTCGCCGAGACCGCACCGGCCGACTGGGAGAGGTTCCTGCGCGTCAACCTCTACGGCGTGTTGAACACCACCAGGGCCGTGCTACCGGGGATGATCGAAGGTGGATGGGGGCGGGTCGTCACGATCATCTCCGACGCCGCCCGTGTCGGTGAGCCGAAGATGGCCGTCTACGCGGCGGCCAAGGCCGGCGCGGCGGGTCTCACCCGCAGCATCGCCGTTGAGGTCGGCCGCCACGGCATCACCGCGAACAACATCGCGCTCGGCACGATGCGCACCCCGCTCTCCGAATCGAGCTGGGTTGGCCTCGACGAGGTGGAGGTCGCAGGCCGAATGAAGGGCTACGCCATCCGCCGCCCGGGGCTGCCCGACGACGTCGCTGCTCTCGTCGGCTACCTCGCCAGCCCGGCCGCGAGCTGGATCACCGGCCAGACGATCCCGTTGAACGGCGGCTACTCGTCTGCCCTGTGAGTCCAGTCAGGTTGACGGCGACCGTTGGCCTTGCAATGGCTGACTGTCGACCTTTGTCGTCGCTGTGGGTTATTTGGAGCCGTGCCGGC
>JANOKQ010000594.1:0-5001 GCA_031419375.1 Acidimicrobiaceae bacterium | reverse complement strand
AGGTCGCCGGCCTTGGCCCGTCCCGCGTCGAGGGCTGCGCACAACGCCAGCGGCACGGATGCCGATGACGTGTTGCCAGTGTTGTGCAGTACGGTGACACGTTTTTCCACCGGGAACCCGAGGCGCTCGCAGGCTGCGTTGATGATGCGGATGTTGGCTTGGTGGGGCACGACGAGGGCGATGTCGTCAGCGGTGACGCCGGCGTGGCGCATCGACTTCGTGGCCGAGTCGACCATGATCCTCACGGCTCGGCGGAACACCTCCTTGCCTTCCATCTGGATCGTTCCGCCAATGTCAGAGTAGAGGAACCGCTCGGCCGAACCGTCGGCGTCGAGGTCCCAGCCGAGCATCTGGCCGGGTCCGTCGCAAGCTTCCACGACCACCGCGCCGGAGCCGTCGGCGAACAGAATGGCGGTGTTGCGATCCGTCCAGTCTGTGATCCGGGCCAACGTGTCGGTGCCGATGCACAACACGTTGCGGGCACCCATCGCGATCAGCCCGTGGGTCATCACCAATCCGTACATGAACCCGGAACAGGCTGCGTTCACGTCGAAGGCGCCACACTTCAAGCCCAGCTCGTTGGCCACACCGGGGGCGCTGGCCGGAACGACACGGTCGGGTGTGGTGGTGGCGAGAACGACGGCATCGATGGTGGACAAATCGACACCGGACATCTGCAAAGCCTTACGCCCACTCTCGACGGACAGGTCGGTGGTGGTGCCGCCAACATGGCGTTGATGGATGCCGGTTCGATCGACGATCCAATCGTGTGACGTCTCGAACATCTGCTCGAGGTCGTAGTTGGTGAGCACCTTCGGAGGTAACGCAGTGCCCCAGCCGGTGATGATGCCACCACGGATTCCATCAGGAGTCTTGGGCATGTCAGACCGTCCTCAGCCAGGCGATCGGTTGGCGCAGCGTGACCCGTTCGCCGGGAACCGCGATGTAGCTCTGCAGCACGCCGTCGAAGGCCGAGCGGACTTCGGTGTCGCCGATGTGGCCGATGACCGTGCCGACCTTGATGTGGGAGTGATCGGCGATGTCGACCGGTTCGAACACGCCGGCAGCGGGACTGACCACGAGCCGCTCGGCGGCGAAGAGGTGTTCCCCCTCATGCAACGGCGCGGTGGACGGCGGCGTCGAGCTCACCCAGTCGAGCAGCTTGTCCAGATCTTCTGGGGTGGAAATCGACAACGTTCGCACTGCGTCGACGGTGCGCTTGGCCATGCCGGTGAGCACCGCTCCGGGGCCGAGCTCGACGAAGTCGGTCACGCCGAGCGACGACAGGGTCAGCAGGCAGTGCTTCCAGCGAACCGGGCTGCTGAGCTGAGCAGATAGCAGGCTCGACCAATCGGCTCCATTGTCATGGGCGAGCGCGTCGACGTTGGAGACCACGGGGACGTCGGTGTCGCGCGGGTTGGCCTCGGCGATGGCCTTGCGCAGCCGGTCGCGAGCGGGTGCCATGTACGGCGTGTGGAACGCTCCGGCGACCTGGAGCGCCATCACTTTCTTGGCCCCGAGGTCTTTGGCCTCGATCGAGGCTTTGGCCACCCCCGCGGGCGACCCGGCGATTACAACCTGGCCTGGAGCGTTGAAGTTGGCCACCCAGACATCGCTGTCGGCGCGGCGGCAGGCGACTTCGACAAGGTCGTCGTCGAGGCCGAGGACGGCGGCCATGGTTCCGGGGTTGTCGTGTCCCGCCTCGTGCATCGCGTCGGCCCGCTCGCAAACCAGGCGCACCCCCTCGTCGAAGCCGAGCGCACCGGTAGCGGTGAGGGCGGTGTATTCGCCAAGGCTGTGGCCGGCGCAGAAGCTGGGCTCCACGCCCAGGCGCTCGACCGCATCGAGCACGATCAGGCTGGAGACGAACGTGGTCAGCTGCGCGTTACGGGTGTCTTTCAACTCGTTGGCATCGGCATCGAGCAGCAACCGCGCCACATCTCGATCGGCAACCTGCGACGCCTCGTCGACAAGCTCCCAACTCTCGTGGTCGACCCAGGGTCGGCCCATGCCCGGCCGTTGTGATCCCTGGCCTGGGAAGGTGAATGCAAGCATGGTGCTCGGCGGTGCTCCTCGTGCGGGTTGACTACCGTTGCCAACCTTAGACGCGTTGTACGTGCTGGTCCTTGCTTACTGGCGGGTAACCGAAGGCTTACTGGTGGGTAACCGAAGTCGTGTCGTGAACGGCCCGACCCCGGCTATCGTGTCGCCGTCGCTCGCCCGAGTGGCGGAATGGCAGACGCGACGGACTCAAAATCCGTTGTCCGAAAGGGCGTGTGGGTTCGAGTCCCACCTCGGGCACCGAACGAACTCAACCAGAAGCCATGTCGGTGATGTGGGACCGGTTGGCTCGGACGCTCCGGTGGGTCGCCATCCAAGAATCATCCGTCGCCAGTGTGAGCGAGGCAACGGGTCGGGATGCGGTCCGTCGACGGCCAATGCCGAAATTGTCGTCTCCGCGTAGGGCGAGTTCGAGATTGGCCGCCCTCAAACCTGCTACGGCGAGGAGGGCTGAATGTGCAGCATCGGACGGTATCGGACTGATACCATTGCGCTCATGGCTATGACCCTGCGCCTGACCGACAGCGAGCAGACTGCGCTTCGTGAGCGCGCCGAAGCCGAGGGAATCTCGATGCAGGAAGCCGCCCGACGCGCCGTCCGAGAGTTCGTCGCCCGTGGTCAGCACAGCAGCCGCGTCAGTACAGCAGCAGCGCTGATCATGGATCGCCACGCCGACGCCCTCCGACGACTCAGCGAATGAGCGAACCCGTCGAGTACCTCAACCTCGACGACCTGATCGACCTCGCTCGCTCGGTGCTGGGCGATCCACCACCGATCCGCGACATCGGCCTGCTCGGCTCAGCCGCGGCTCGCCCACAAGCTTCGGCGTTCGGGCACGACGCGTACCCCGATCTGCTCACCAAAGCCGCCGCCCTGCTCCAGTCGATCGTCAACAACCACGCCCTGGTCGATGGCAACAAGCGCCTCGGGTGGCTCGCCACCGCCGTCTTCTTCGAACTCAACGGCATCAAGGTCTCACGGATCTCCAACGACGACGTCTACGATCTCGTCATCTGGGTCGCTTCGAAGAACCCGCTCCTCGACGAGATCACCGCCCGCCTCCGCCAACTATTGCACCCACGCAGATCTCGCTGACCGACACCGCACTCACCTGCGCTGATGATCCGCACCTCCGAGGTCGCTGTCCTCCGGGCATCAGCTTTGGGTGAGAGGATCGTGCGGTGCGCTTCACTGGACGCGACGGTCGATCAGCAGGCCGAGTCTTGCCGGCCGCGGTATTCGCTGCGGTCGCGCTTGTGGGATGTGGTGCCCCTGAGACGGCGGATGTTCTACCGACGATGGGGTCGGAGGCCACGGTTCGGCTGCCTGGGACGACGGTGCTCGCGGCTCCGAATCCCGATGCGACGGTCGGCACGCTTGCCCCGGTCGAAATCACCGAGCCCTGCCCGGCCTCAGACCTGGCGGGTGGCGGAGGCGAGGGGATGATCGAGGAAGCCTCCCGGCTGGAGCCGATGATCGGGCAAATGCTTGCGTACGGGCAGGCCCATGCGGACGTGTTCGGAACGTATGGCCTGATATGGCACGACGGCGCCGACGCGTCGGTGTTCGCGTTTACCCGTGATCTCGATGTCCACCGACGCGCGCTCGGACAGGAGGTGACGTACCCGGAGGAACTGATCGTGTGTCAGGTCGCGATCAACGGCTCCGAGGCGCAGGCGCTGCAAACGCAGCTGACCCGCGAGCTCGCGGGCAAGTTCTTCTCCGTCGTCATCGGTGCGTCGGGTGTTGCGGTCGTGCTCGCAGCCGATCAGGAGGCCGTAGCGGACGACCTCGACGCCCGCTTCGGCGGAGCGATCGACCTGACCGTCGGCGCCTTGCGGTATCCGATCGAGACCGCGATCGACGCCTGCACCGATCTCCCGGCGCCCGATGTGATGGCGGGATTGGCAATCGAGCCAGAGGCTCCCGATGGACCGATCGACGCGTCCGGCGCGCCGGCGGCGAGTCTCACCGTCAGGCTGACGAACACGGGCACGTCGCCGATCCGCTTCGGATCAGGCGCCGCCGTCGGGGTGCTGCTCGATGCGAACGGCAACGTCGTAAACGCGAACGTGGGCGCCATCAATGGCGTCGGGACCGAAGTGGACCTCTCGCCGGACGCCTCGCTCGACCTGTCACTCCTCGTGAGCACGGCCAGTTGTCGACCAGCACTCGGCTACATGCTTCCGACCGGTGATTACCAGCTCGTCGCGCTCGTCCAGGCCGACACGCGGACACTTACCTCGGAACCCGTTGCGGTCGCCGTCAGCTGAACGACACGCCCACGCCATCGTACCACACATTCGTGGTACATTCCCAACGTATGGACCGAATGGCAGCGCTCGATGAGATCAACCACCTCCTCGACGAGGCATCGGACGAAACAGTCAACACCTCGATGCGCCTCCCGGCGTACCTGCGCGACGCCGCAGCGCTTGCAGTGACGCACCTGGGTGTCGCCGCTTCGACGACCATGCTCACCGCAGCGGCTTTGCGTCAGGCGCTTGAGACCGCCGTCATGGACGCTGCCCTGCAGGCACACTACGCCCAGCACCCCGACGTGCGACCGACCGTGGCCGACGTGGCTCTGGCCCTCGCAGCACAGGATGGCTCCTCGCTCGCCGCCCGCCCCGAACTGATCCATGCGGCGGCCGCCGCAGTTCTCGCTCGCCATCCCGATGCGGACGCAGACGACGTGCTGCTGTGGGCCGAGGCGCAACAGGCTGTGCTCACCTGAGGTCGACGCGATGACCGACTTGGTATTCGACAACGAAGCGGTCCAAGCCCTCACCGATCCGTTCCACCCCAAGCACCGCGTCGTGCTCGCACACCTCGCCGGGATCGTCGCCCGGCGCAAGCGCGGGCGCCACGGACGGGCCGTTGTTCCGACCACGGTGCGTGTGGAAGCCGGATGGGACCGCACCCAACCGGGAGCTGCGG
>JANOKQ010000593.1:0-1613 GCA_031419375.1 Acidimicrobiaceae bacterium | reverse complement strand
GTGCTGCCCTACAAGGACCATCTCGTCGGGGCGCTCGAGGCCGCAGGCGTAGTCACGCACTGCCTGAGTTCAGGCCCGTCCGATGTGCGCTGGCCGGCCAGGTTGGCCACGTTGATCCGAGACGGCCGGTGGGATGTGGTGCATGTGCACTCGCCGCTGCCCGCATCGGTGGCACGTCTCGCGGTCCAGTCGATGCGTGGCAGGCGACCCGTGGTGATCACCACTGAGCACAATGCGTGGACCAGGTTCGCCCTCCCGACGCGTGTGCTCAATCGGGCGACTTCGCGGTGGGACGATGCGGTGTTCGCGGTGAGCGACGAGGCCCGCGAGTCGATGCGTGGCAAGGCTGCATCGCATGCGGTCACCTTGACCCACGGCATCGACGTAGCCCGTGCGGCTTCGTTCGCCGACGAACGTGAAGCGGTCCGCCACGAGCTGGCCATCGGCACTGATGAGTTCGTGATCGGCACAGTGGCCAACTTCCGGGTACAGAAGGATTACCCGAATCGGTTGCGCGCCGCGAAGCTGCTGATCGACCGCAATGTGGCAGCGAGGTTCGTCGTGGTCGGCCAGGGCCCGCTCGAGGCCGAGACGCGTTCGCTGGCCACTCAGCTCGGGTTGGGCGACCGTGTGCTGTTCACCGGGTTCCGGTCCGACGCGGTGCGAGTGATGTCGTCGTTCGACGTGTTCACACTCGCGTCGAGCTGGGAGGGCCTGCCCGTCGCATTGATGGAGGCGCTGGCGCTCGGCCTCCCGGTGGTGGCGACGAACGTGGGCGGCGTCGGCGAAACGATGACCGACGGTGTCGACGCGCTCCTCGTGCCGCCCGGCAATCCCGAGGCATTGGCCGATGCATGGCAGCGGGCTGTGACCGATCGCAACCTGTGCCGGGCCTTGGGCCGCGAGGCCAAACGACGCGCAGGCGACTTCGACGCCAGTCGCGCCCAGCACACCGTCGAGCAGACATACGAGCGGCTGGCCCCCCGGGCTGTCGCGAGGGACGACGAGCCAGTCAAGAAGCCGCGCTCGAAGGCGACAGGGCTGGATATCAGGCCGGCCACACCCGACGATCGCGCAGCGATCCTCGCGCTGCTGAAGCGGTCGTTGGGGTGGGACGACGATCCCCGTTTCGCCGAGTTGTACCGGTGGAAGCACGAGACCAACTCGTTCGGGCCGTCGCCCACATGGGTTGCCACCGACGGCGACCGGGTGGTAGGGGTGCGCATCTTCATGCGCTGGGAGTTCGTGCGCGGCGGCCGGGTGTTGCGGGCGGTACGTGCGGTCGACACGGCCACCGACCCCGACTACCAGGGTCGCGGGCTGTTCACCGCGCTGACGTTGCAGGCGCTCGACGAGATGAAGGCCGATGGTGTCGACTTCGTGTTCAACACCCCCAACAGCCAGAGCCTGCCCGGTTATCTGAAGATGGGCTGGCGCGAGATCGGCCGGCTGCCGGCCGCGGTCAGGGTGCGTACGCCGACGTCGGCACTCAAGATCGTGAAGGCCCGTGTGGCGTCGGATCACTGGTTCCGGAGCTGGCTGCGGGTATGCCGTTCGAACAATGGGCCGATGGCCGCTCGTCGTTCGAACGAGCCGGTGAGCTGCCGATCCGC
>JANOKQ010000592.1:0-7276 GCA_031419375.1 Acidimicrobiaceae bacterium | reverse complement strand
GGGCCCGGCGGCCGGTCCGCGTGCTGGTCGGGGATCGCGCTGTACACATCGAACGGGACCCAGCTCAGCGGATGCGTTGCGGTCGAGGATTACGCCGCCCGTCGGCGTCAACTCACCACCGGTGGCGGCGACCCGGTCGACCCGCCCATGGCAGCACCATGGGACACGGCTCCTCAATCGCCTGACCCAGCGGCCGAGGTGTTGGTGAGAAGGTGGCTCGCCGATTCAGGCAGCGTTGCCGCGCACGACGTCGTGCACGATGACGAGCACGTGGTCGGCGCCGCGGCACTCGGCTTCGATGTGACTGCGACCGAGGTCACCGACATGTTCTCTGCGGGGCCTCACGTGGCGTTTCATGTCCGTCAGCTCGGCACCGCAGCCGGTGCAACCGGCTCCACGGCACTGCGCACTGGCGTGATGTGCAGCGCAGGAATCGTCGAGGTCATCGACGGCGGGATCTGCCGTGGTCGCATCATTCGCGACCGAGCCGGGCTTCGCCGCTCCCTCTCACCGACCTGACGACGACGCCGTTTCCCGAACCACTCGGACTGCCGCTGACGGCCTCGGGTGGCGCTCACCGGGCAACGGTACAATCTGCTCGGTGCAGGAGGCTCGGCAGCTGATCTTGATGATCGCTGCGGTGGCGCTCGTGTCGTTGCTGGCCCGCCACTTCGGCCGAACGGCGCGCCGCCGCCGCTCCTCGTCGTGGCCGGGGTCGGCGCGTCGTTCCTGCCCGGCATCGATGAGGTACGCGTCGATCGCGGCGACCAGGCCCGTGAAGCCGTGTTGGAGCGACCGGTTGTCGAGAAAACCACCACCACGGTGACTTTCTCGACACGGGGCGGCTCCACCGCTGCCGGTGTCGCTGCCTCCGGCGCTGGCGGTTGCGTCAGAGTTACCCCGGAGCGGGCCGGGTGGAGCGCGGTGGCGCGCGGTGGCGCGCGGTGGCGCACGGTGGCGCACGGTCTACCGCACGAGGCGGAAGAAGTCGCGCAGGTCGGCGACGAAGGTGTCGGGCACCTCGAACGCGGCGAAGTGGCCACCCTTGTCGTACTCGCGCCAGTACTGCACGTTCGGGTAGATCTCGCCGACCCAGGCCCGCACGGGCGGGAAGATCTCCTTCGGATACACGGCGAAACCGGTGGGCACCTCCACATGCGGGCGTGTACCGCGACCGAAGCTCTCCCAATAGATCCGTGCTGACGATGTGGCCGAACCGGTCGCCCAGTACAACATCACGTTGTCGAGGAGGTCGTCTCGACCGATGGCGTTCTCCGGGTGCCCGTCGCAGTCGGTCCATGCGTAGAACTTCTCGATGATCCAGGCGAGCTGCCCCGCAGGCGAATCGCTCAGGCCGTAGCCGAGCGTCTGCGGACGCGACTTCTGCTGTGTCGAATAGCCGGAGTCCCATTGCATGTAGTAGCTGAGCCGGTCGAGGGCGCGCAGTTCCTCCGGTGTGCTCGGGTCGCCCTTGGGCCGCGTCGACATCGCGAGAGTGAGGTGGATCGCCGCACAGTGCTGCGGGTCGATCGACCCGGCGACGGCGGTGATCGCCGACCCCCAGTCGCCGCCCTGGGCCACGTAGCGGTCGTAGCCCAGCCGGGCCATCAACTGCGTGAACGCTGCGCCGATCCGCTCGACGCCCCACCCGGTCTCGGTCGGTTTCCCGGAGAACCCGAACCCGGGCAACGACGGCACCACCACATGGAACGCATCGGCCGCGTCACCGCCGAACGCGGTTGGGTTGGTGAGCGGTTCGATCACCTTGTTGAACTCGACGATCGAGCCCGGCCAACCGTGCGACAGCAGCAGCGGTATCGCATCCTCGTGCGGAGAGCGGACATGCAGGAAGTGGATGTCGAGGCCGTCGATCTCGGTGATGTACTGATCGAACCGGTTGAGCAGCGCCTCGCGGGCACGCCAGTCGTACTCGTCGGCCCAGTAGCGGCACAGGTCCTGCACGTAGGCGAGCGGCACGCCCTGCGTCCAATCGTCGACTACCTGCGCATCCGGCCAGCGGGTGTTGCGCAGCCGGCGTTGCAGATCGTCGAGCACGTCGTCGGCAACAGCAATGGTGTAGGGCCGTACGTCGGTGCTCATGGTTGGCACCGTATGCCGTCTGGGGCGGCGGGCACGATGCCGAGGTTGGAATGGGTCGCGGCGCGATCGTGTGGGCCACGGCCGCGGTGCGATTCGGGCTCGGCGTGCCCACACTGGTGCCGATGACTGCAACGCCAACCCTTGAAGCCCCGCCAACCCGCTGGAACCGAATCGTCCCGGCGGTTGCGGCCCTGGCGGCGGTGATGGTGTGGCTTGCGTTGACCGCTGACGACGGGCCCCTGTCGGTGATCGAAGCGGTCGTGCTCGGCGCGGTCGAGGGGATCACCGAGTACCTTCCCGTGTCGTCCACCGGACATCTGCTCGTCACCCAGCGCCTGCTCGGACTTGGCGAGGGTGCCGGCAAGGTAGCTGCCGACACCTATGCCGTGGCGATTCAGGTGGGCGCAATAGCCGCAGTGATCGCGCTGTATTGGGCACGGATCGGGCAGCTGTTCCAGGGCCTCATCGGTCGCAACGACGAGGGCCGCCGAATCCTGATCGCACTAGCCGTCGCGTTCGTGCCGGCAGCGGCGATCGGAGTCCTGTTCGGCGACGCCATCAAGGAGCAGCTGTTCGGTCCGTGGCCGGTGGTGGCGGCATGGGCCGTCGGCGGCGTCTTCCTCCTCGTCTGGCGACCATCGTCCGGAAACATCACGCTGTCTACGGTCACCGTTCGCCACGCGGCGATCATCGGCGCCGCCCAGATCCTCGCCCTCTGGCCGGGAACCAGCCGCAGCCTCACCACGATCGTGGCTGCCCTCGCGATCGGTTTCACGATGTCGGCCGCGGTCGAGTTCGGCTTCCTGCTCGGCCTGGCCACGCTCACCGCGGCCACGCTGCTCGACCTCACCAAAGACGGGGGCACGCTGCTCGACGAATACGGATGGAAGACGCCAGTACTCGGCGGTCTGGTCGCCTTCGTCACTGCCATCGCTGCCGTTCGATGGCTGGTGAACTACCTCCGCACCCGGCCGCTGTCGATCTTCGGTTGGTACCGCCTCGGCATCGCCGCGCTGACCGTGGTGCTGCTCGTCACCAACGCCATTTGATCGCGGGCTCAGGCGCGGTCTGATCGCGGGCTCACGCCTGCGGGGCACCGTAGAGCTCGGCCTCGATGATCTCCTCGACGGGCACGATGTGCTCCTCCTCGCAACCCAGGAACACCGACGCGATCGCCAACTCCTCGCCCTGTAGCTCCGTGAGCGCATCAAGGGCCGGGCCGGTGAGCGTGGTCGGATCCTGGCCCAATGTGATTGCGTCGAGCCGCTCGCGCAGATCGTCGTCGACGTGGTCGGGGTGGTCGTACTTGTAGCCCTCAGCATTCATGCAGTCGGACCAGGTGCCGAGCGCAGCGACCATTCGCGGGTCCTGCTCGAGCCGCTTGTCGACCGGATTGATGTATCCGCCACCGACCTCGGTCGCCGTATAGGTCTGTTCGGCAGCAGCACGCGTGCACCCGCCAGTTTCGGAGAAGTCCTCCGCCTCGAGTGCTCCGGCGTGGTTCCAGTCGGGGGTCTCTCCCCACAACGCGCGGCGGAACGCGACCTGGTCGGCCGCAGCCAGCCCGTCGAGGTACGCCGTGTTCTCTGGGCCCGCACCGAATATGACGATCGGCTTGGCGAACTGGGTGGTGACCCCAAGGCCGAACTGCTTGACGAACTCCTCGTTGGAGATCCCCACTGCAGTCTGATCGCTGTCCATGGCCTTCTTGACGGAGACGAAATCGACGGCGATGTACTGGAAGCCGGCGTCGGTCATGCACGTGGAGATGAGGCTTTCGGTTGCCTCGATCCGCGCCGCGAGCTCGGCCAGCGTGAGCCCGAACTCCTCCGGGGCGACAGGCGCTGCGGCGCTGTCGGGTGTGGCCGACGATGGCGAATTGCTGCCGCACGAAGCCATCATCGCCATGAACGAGGTAATGCCGAGTGCCAGTGGCCAGCGGCGGGGGGTGTGGTCGGTGCGAGTTCTCAAGGGGGGCCTCCTGCGATGTTCGGATGTTGCCGTGCGTTGGCCCCGGATGCGAGGACGCGTCGTGACCTACGGAGAGGGTGACACCACGCTGCTGAATGCCGCCTGACTCTCCGACGGTGTCGTGTCAGCGCCGAGTCAGGAGATGACGACTAGGAGTTGACGCGTCGACGTTGGTCGGAACTCGGGCATGAAACTCGGGCATGAAACTCGGGCATCGAAACTCGGGCATCGAAACTTGTACGGGAGGAATCGTTATGAATCGCCGGAAGATGGCAGTGGTGGCGATTGGTGTCGTCGTGGCAACCTCGGCCGCGGCGTACGTAGCCGGCTCGCAGATTCAGTCGCCAGCCGAGGTCGCCTCGCGTACTCTGGAACCGGACGCCGGGTTGATCCTGGTCCCAGTGGAGAATCGGGTGGTGTCGACCGACGTGGTGACGCGTGGAACCGGAAGGTTCGGATCGCCCCAGAAGTTGACCATCGCGGCATCTGCGCTCAAGCCGAACCCGGGGCTCGTTGCTGCCGTGCCGCTCTCCGGGAAGGAGCTCGCCGACGGTTCCATTGCGGTGAGCGGCTCGGGGCGGCCGCTGTTCGTGCTGGTCGGGGCTCGCCCGATGTCGCGCGATCTCGGCCCGGGGCTCACCGGTGACGACGTTCAGCAACTCGAGGACGCCTTGGCGCGTCTCGGTTTCGACGCGGGGCCCGCCGACGGCCTCTACGACGAGGCCACCGAGGCCGGCGTGTCGGCGTGGTACGCCAGCGCCGGTTTCACCCCCTTCACCGCGACACAGGATCAGCTGGCCACGGTCCGCTCCCGCGAGGCCGAGCTCGCCACCGCATCGCTTGATGTCATCACGGCCTCGGAGTCGATTGCCACTGCTGAGTCGGCGCTGTCGGCGGCTCAGGCAGCATCGGCCACCGCAGTCCGGCGTGCCGACACCACCGGCAAGGCCGTGGTCCGGGCTCGCGCCGAGGCAGCGTCCGCGAACTCGGCTGCGGGTACCGACGTCTTCGCCAAGCAGGTGACGCTCGACTCGATGCGGGCCGGGAATCCCGTGACAACGCCGACCGCAGGCGAGATCGCCGTCGCCGAGTTGGATTTCGCCGCGGCGAAAGCGAACGAATCGGCGGTTCGCAGCGGCGGGGGGCGCTCCGTTGCCGACGCACAGGCCATCATCGATCAGGCTCCCGGTCGGCTCACCGGCGCAACAGCTTCGGCACAGATCGCCAACGCAGCGGCCGCGGCCGGCGTCGCTGCCCGCCAAGCAACGCTCGACGGGCTCTTGGTGGACCCCTTGGCGACGACGGCGCTGATCGCCACGGCCCAAGCTGACCTCGCCGCGGCGAGGGCGACCGCCGACCAGGCCATCCTGACCGGAGTGCAAGCGGTCGCCGATGCTCAGGCAGTCGTCACGGGTGGCCCCGGCGCATTGGCAGCAGCGCGGACGCAGGCGGCGGCCGCCGATGCCGCCGCCGCCGCAGACGTTGCCGCCAAGTCGTCGACGTTGAACCGATTGAAGTCCCCTGCCCCGGCGACAGCGACCGAGGTTGCGACTGCAGAGCGAGAGTCCAACGCTTCGAGGGCGAACGCCGACGCCGTGCGGCTTGCGGGCGAACGAGCCATTGATGAGGCAGTCGCGATCGCTGCGGAGGCGACGGCCGACGTCACCGTGAGTGCAGCGGCGGTACGATCCGCCGACAACTCCGTGGCGACCGCCCGGCTGGCAGCAGGCTCGCGGGGCGAGGTGGCCGACCGGGCTGCGCAAGAAGCTGACCTGGCGCGCCGGCGGGCCGGCGTCCAGGTTCCTGCCGACGAGTTGGTGTTCGTCGCCACGGGCCCGGTGAGAGTCTCGGAGGTTTTCGTCACGATCGGAAGTCCAGTCGTCGGCGCGATCATGTCGGTCACCGATGCGCTCGTCTACGTCGACGGTGGATTGGCCCTTGAAGACGTGGCATTGGTGACGCCCGGCATGTCGGTGCAGATCGACGAGCCCGACCTCGGCATTGCCGCCGAGGGGATCGTGGCCTCGGTTGCGCCAGGACCGGGAACCAATGGCGTGGATGGATTCCACGTGTCGTTCACGATCGACGTAGCCGATGCGCCACCGAACCTGATCGGGACGTCGGTTCGACTCACGATCCCCGTCGAATCGAGCGGCGGCGCCGTGATGGCCGTCCCGGTGAGCGCCCTGACGTTGGCTCCAGACGGATCGTCACGAGTCCAGGTGAGCGTCGGCGGTAGCACGCAGTTCGTTGCCGTCACCCCCGGTCTGTCGGCCGACGGATACGTCGCCGTCACCGCCCCCGATGAGGCGCTTCACGTAGGAGATCTGGTGGTGATCGGCTTCGAACAAAATGCCACGCCGGCGGCCGGTACGACTCCGGCTGATGCTGGCACCGACACCATCGCTCCTAGTGGTTCCGGTGGCGCGCCTGGTGGTTCCGGTGGTTGACGAGACCGACATCACCACCTCCGACGATGCCGTTGCGGTTCAAATCGACGATGTGTTCAGTGGGCCCGCCGGCCGGGCAGTCGTGGAGCTGGCGGGACTTGGCAAACGTTACGACACCGACCCGCCGGTGGATGCCCTGGTCGATGTCAACCTTGTGGTCGGCAACGGTGACTGGGTCGCGATCGTCGGCCCATCGGGATCGGGGAAGTCGACGCTGCTCAACATCGTCGGATGCCTGGACGGATATAGCTCGGGTTCGTATCGCTTCGATGGCATCGAGGTCGCCGATCTCACCGACAAGCAACGGGCAGGGCTGCGCAGCCGGGGAATCGGTTTCGTCTTCCAGTCGTTCCGCCTCCTCGCTCACCGGACGGTCACCGAGAACGTCATGTTGGCCGATGTGTATCGAAGGGCACCGTGGGGGAGCCGACGTCAGCGTGCTGCCGATGCGCTCGAGAAAGTGGGGCTCGGGCACCGAGCCGACTTCCTGCCCACGCAGCTCTCGGGTGGCGAGCAGCAGCGGGTGGCCATCGCCAGGGCGTTGATGGGTTCGCCCCGGTTGCTGCTGTGCGACGAACCGACAGGCAACCTCGACTCGACCACGACGGCGATGTTGCTTGCCCTGTTCGCCTCGCTCAACGAGGCGGGAATGACGATTGTGATGATCACGCATGAACGAGATGTCGCCGAGCGAGCGCTCCGCCAGGTTCGCATCGTCGATGGCCGGTTGACGGAGGAGTGGTGATGAGGCTCAG
>JANOKQ010000591.1:0-3041 GCA_031419375.1 Acidimicrobiaceae bacterium | reverse complement strand
GAGCACCACCGTGTTGAACCGTCGACGCAGGGCGCTGGACAGCTCGTTGACACCCCGATCACGGTCGTTGGCCGTGGCGATGATGTTGAACCCGCGCAAGGCCTGCACCTCCGATCCGAGCTCGGGGATGGGAAGCGTCTTTTCGCTGAGCACGGTGATGAGCGCGTCTTGTACATCGCTCGGCAACCGGGTGAGCTCCTCGATCCGAGCGATGGCCCCGGTCTGCATGGCCCGGAAGACCGGCGAGGGCACCAGCGCGGCGTCGCTCGGACCCTCGGCCAGCAGCCTGGCGTAGTTCCACCCGTAGCGGATTGCTTCCTCGGCGGTACCGGCGGTGCCCTGGACGAGCAACGTCGAGTCACCGCTGATGGCTGCGGCGAGGTGCTCGCTGACCCAGGTCTTGGCCGTGCCGGGAAGTCCGAGCAACAGCAGCGCCCGGTCGGTGGCCAACGTCGCGACGGCCGTCTCCATCAACCGCCGAGGGCCGATGTACTTCGGCACGATCACCGTGCCATCGGCCAGGGTGCCACCGGTCAGGTAGGTGACGACCGCCCACGGCGACAGTCGCCAGTTGGCCGGGCGGGTGTGGGTGTCGGATCGTTCCAGCGCACTCAGCTCGTGGGCGAACTCGACTTCGGCGTGGGGCCGCAGCACGCTGCCCGGCTGATCGGTGGTCATATCGGCTCGCTCGTGTCGGCAGGGTCCGGCGGACGGGGTATCCCGTCGGCGCGCAAGTCAACCACGGTACGGGCCTGGTCGAACTCGCGCAGCATCGCCGAACGGAACTCGGCCAATCCGACCAGTTCGGCACGCGTCCGTTCGGCCGGGGCGCGAAACGGCAACCGGGATAGCTCGACCACGAGCGTCGGCAACCAAGCAGGGGCGAGGCCGACCACCACCAGGCGCAACTGCGCTGCGGCGGCCCAGCTGGCCAAACCTTCCGCAAAAAGCTGCACCACCGCCGTCACGGCCGCTCCCCCGTCCGTCGGCGCTACCGGAGCGACCGGGGCGCTGGGCATCGGCAGCGCTGCGGCGGTGACCGGCACGCCCAGTTCGGGCACGACGCCAGCGAGCCACTCGGCGCGACCGCCGGCCAAGCGGCGCACGGCGATGTCAAGCTCGGGATGACGGCGGCCGCGAAGCAGCAGTGTTGGTAGGGCCTGGGCTGGCGGCTGCATGCCCGCGTCGGCACACAACCGGAGCCATTCGGACAGCAACACCTCGTGGTCCCCCGCGAGCAGTCGCCCAAGCCGTGCCGCACATGGTGCGGCGCACGCGGGCCGGTCGTCGATCGGGGCTGGCTGCATCGACGGCGGTGCCGGACCCGGTGTCGCCCCAGCGCGCCGGGCGAGCACCACCGCGAGCGCACGGTCGAGGACGGCAACGGCGTGATCATTCTGACCCACCTCGGATCGTGGTCTCGATCCCCATGAATCCCACCCGGCTCCGGCCGGGGGCGGGGGGCGACGATCCGTGCCGAGGATGGCCGCGGTGACCAACCCGAGCCATTCCTGCGTCGCCGACTCGGCCAGTGCGCCCGCCTCAGTCACCCGAGCACCACCGGGTACCCGTGCGACCAGACGGTCAGCGGAACGATGCCCTCGACGCTGTGCTCGCCGACAACCGTGATCGGCTCGCCGCCGCTGAGCGCGACGAGCTCGGCAAGACGCCAGAAGCCGGGTACCACCGGCACCGCACCGGTGCGATCGACGAGGGTCCACCGCCCGTTGCCGACCGGCGTGGGGACCACCGAGACGCACACCGGATACCGCTCGAGCCACGGCTCGGCGGCCACGGCCCACCCGGCAGCAGCAACGCCCTCGGCGAGCGAGATGGGCGACGGCGAAGATTCAGCCGGTGCGTTGTGCAGGCAGCCGATGATGGCACGCAGCGGGATCGCCCCCGGATACCAGTGCATGTCGGCGTGGACAGCAGTGCCGACGGGATACGGCGATTCGACTTCGCGACCGAAGGCACCGAACGCGAGCAGCATCGCCCAGGTGAGCGGTGCGGCCGAACCGGAATCCGCGGCAGCTCCCACGGCGCGGGTGCCCGATTCGGTCGCGCACAGCCAGGTCCGCTGCACGGTGATGGTGTCTTCGCGAACCCGGCTCTCGCCCATCACCAACCAGGTTGCCGTGGAGGGGACCCCGGCGAGCACGTCGTCTTTGGAAACCGTGAGCCCCGTGGCCGCGTGCACACCATCACCGAGCAGCGGCGGCAACGCCGAGGTACGCAGCGCACCTTGGGCCAAGCCGTGCAACACGGCCATCTCCTCGAACACGTTGTCGTGCCAGCGCGCATGCCGCCCGACCAGCGTGGCGACCCGTTTGACGCGATTGGCCAGCGCTCCGCATTGCGCGTCGACCAGGCGCGCGGCGATGCGTTGCCATGTGTCGGGATCGGCGAGCTCGGGTGCAGCCAACCCGGCACGCACCCGGTCGGCGAGCCATCGGTCGAGCTCGATCACTCCGGCCCGCATCCGCTCGGCCCGGTCGTGTCGACGCTTGTCGCGCTGAGGGTCGGGCGCCCCACCAAGACGCCCCCCGGAGCGAGCCGGTTCCGGCGCGGTGCCGACCTGTTCTTCGCCGGACGCGACCGGATCGGGCGTGCTCGCGCGAGCGTTCCCGGAGGGGTGCGAATCTCGGCGATGCATCCACTGCTGGGCAAACGGCAAACGGCGGGCAGCCACAAGGCGTTGCTCGGCGTACAGCAACAGCAACGCGAGGCAATGCTTGCACGGCACCTTGCGGCTGGGGCACGAGCACGAAAAGGCCGGACCTCCCAGATCGACGGCCACCTCGTAGGGCTCGGACCTGGTGGCGATGTACTGGCCCCACAACGCTTCCTCGTCGCACCCGGCTGCCGACCACGCCCCCGGATCGGCAGCCGCAGTGGCAGCCGCGGCGGCGGAACGGTCGGGGGCAAGCAACAGCACCTGTTCGGGCGTGGGGCGGACGGTCATCTCGGCCAACGGTACAGCGGGGGTGCGCGAGGGTTCCGTGCCGACCACAGAACCGGCATGACTGGGCCGACCACCG
>JANOKQ010000590.1:0-2660 GCA_031419375.1 Acidimicrobiaceae bacterium | reverse complement strand
GACCAACGTCTCGACGTAGATCTTGCGAACGCTGCGCCGCTCGGCGATCGCCTTGTACATCAGCGGCTGCGTGTAACTCGGGTCGTCGCCCTCGTTGTGACCGTGGCGGCGGTAGCAGACCATGTCGATCACGACGTCTTTGTGGAATTCCCGCCGGTACTCGAACGCCAAGCGGGCCACCCGCGCGCACGCCTCGGGATCGTCGCCGTTGACATGAAAAATCGGGGCCTGCACGGTCTTTGCGACATCGCTGCAGTACAGCGAGGAGCGGGCGTACTGCGGCGACGTGGTGAAGCCGATCTGGTTGTTGATGATGAGGTGGATCGTGCCGCCGACGCGATACCCGCTGATATCGCTCATCGCCAGGCACTCGGCGACCACGCCCTGGCCGGCGAACGCCGCATCGCCGTGCATCAGCAGCGATAGCACCGGGAACGAACCCGGAGGGTCGATCTGATCCTGCTGAGCGCGAACCATGCCCATCACGATCGGGTCGACTGTCTCCAGGTGGCTCGGGTTCGCTGCCAGCTCGATCTTGATGCTCGCCCCGAACGGCGACTCGTACTTGCCGGTTGCGCCCAGGTGGTACTTCACATCGCCCGAACCCTGCACCGACGACGGGTCGACATGGCCCTCGAACTCTTTGAAGATCTGGTCGTAGCTCTTGCCCATCACGTTGGCCAGCACGCTGAGTCGACCGCGGTGGGCCATGCCCAACACGGCACCTTCCATGCCGGCGTCGGCGGATTGCGACAACACCTCGTCGAGGATCGCAATGGCGCTCTCGGCCCCTTCGAGGCCGAACCGCTTGGTGCCCACGTACTTGGTGGCAAGGAACTTCTCGAACGCCTCGGCCGAGTTGAGCCGCTCGAGGATTCGCCGCTTTTCGTCCTTGGTGAAATCGAAGCGGACACCTTCGAGCTTGCCCTGGATCCAGCGCTGCTCCTCGGTGTTCTGGATGTGCATGTACTCGACACCGATGGTCCGGCAGTACGCGTCGCGCAACACGCCAAGCAACTCGCCGAGCGTCATCTGCTCCTTGCCACCAACGCCGCCGGTGAGGAACTCGCGGTCGAGGTCCCAGATGGTGAGCCCGTAGGTCGCCGGGTCGAGCTCTTGGGGCATCTGCGGTTCGCGCCAGCGCAACGGGTCGAGATCGGCGATCAGATGGCCGCGCACGCGGTGCACGCGGATGAGGGTGGCAATCTGCATCTGCTTGTGCAGCATCGCCTCTTCACGGTCGACCGGGTTGACGTCGACGCGCCATTTCACTGCCTCGTACGGCACGCCGAGGCTGTGAAACACCATCTCGTAAAAGCCGTGCTCGCCGAGCAGCAGTTCGTGCACGCGCTTGAGGAACAACCCGCTTTCTGCACCTTGGATGACGCGATGGTCGTAGGTGCTGGTGACCGTGACGACCTTGCTGATACCGATCGTGCCGAGCGCGTGCTCGTCGGCTCCTTGGAACTCGGCCGGGTAGCCGATGCTGCCGACGCCCACGATCACGCCTTGGCCGGGCATCAGTCGCGGCACGCTCTGGACGGTGCCGATGGTGCCCGGGTTGGTGAGGGTGATGGTGGCCCCCTGGAAATCCGAGACCGCCATCTTGTTGCCCTTCACCTTGCGGATCAACTCTTCGTAGGCGGCGAGGAACCCGGCGAAGTCGAGTGTGTCGGCGTCGCGCAGCACTGGCACGACAAGCGTGCGCGAGCCGTCGCTCTTGGCCACATCGACGGCGAGGCCCATGCCAATGCGTTCGTGGCGGATCAGGCGCGGCTTACCATCGGCGGCCTCGGCGTAGGTGCTGTTCATGCTCGGCACTGCATCGGCGATAGCGCGCACGATGGCGAAGCCGATGAGGTGGGTGAAGCTCACCTTGCCCTGACCGCTGCGGCTGCGGTAGCCGTTGATCACCTTACGGTTGACCTCGAGCAGCTTGGCCGGAACGTTGCGGAAACTGGTGGCCGTCGGCACCGACAGGCTGCGCTCCATATTCGCCGCGATCGCCAACCCAGCGCCGCGAATCGGCTCGCCGACATCATCAGCCACCACGATGGTGCCCGCGCCGTGCGGCGCAGCAGGTGCGGCCGCCGCGACTGGCGCGGCCGGTGTGGCAGCCGCTGACGGTTCCTCCGGGGGCGCCGGTGACTGAACGACCGGTGCGACCGGTGCGACCGGTGCGACCGGTTTGGGCCTCGAGGTCGTTCCCTTGTAGCCGAAGGTTGCCGGAGCTGCCCCCCGGTAGTCGGAGAAAAACTCTCGCCTTTTCCGTGATTATCAACAGGCGCATCGGTTTCCAAAATTACTCCACTTGGTTTATGAATAGCTTTGCAGCGCAAACCGCCAATATATGTTGTATTTATTTCTACCATTTTATTTATCTCCGTTTAAAAGATTAATTACAATACAAAATTAACTAATTATTTGTTATAATCTTATCGCAAAATTAGTGATTATTATAATAATAAAACAAGGGGGCACGCCCCCTTGTTGTTTATCTGCATGTAGCGTTACAACCAATGCCATTAAAATAATCTTATTTAACAACAATACTTCGCATAAGTCTTTCGGCTTCTAACTGAGATTGTCTTGCATAATCAATTGCATTTGCTAATGTCTTCATAGCTTCCTGCGGAGAGTGGAATCCCATAGAATTTTCA
>JANOKQ010000589.1:0-8310 GCA_031419375.1 Acidimicrobiaceae bacterium | reverse complement strand
GTGGTGGTGGTCTTGCCTTCGCCGAGCGGGGTCGGGGTGATCGCGGTGACCACGACGTACTTGCCCGCCGGCCGGTCAGCCAACTCGTCGATCGCTTCCAGGCGGATCTTTGCCAGATCGTCGCCGTGCTGTTCGAGCAGGTGCGGGCCGATGCCCATCTGTGCGGCGATGTCGGTGAGCGGCGCGAGCTTTCCGGCACGCGCGATGTCGAGATCAGATGGGAACGACACTTTGGGACCCCCTACGAGTCAAAAGCTGATTAAAACGGTTGAAACTTGCCACGATTCCATGATGCGGAACGCGCTCACGATGTGGAACATCACAAAGTGTGGCACAAGCGCAGTGCATCGTAGATAGCGGCGTGGATGTTGCGCCCGGCCACGGCGTCGCCGATACGAAAGAGCCGGAACCGGCCGACTGAGCTGGTGGCGATCGTTTGCGGCTGACCGGCGATGACGGCGAGGTGATCGAGCGCGCCGCCGTTCGACGACAGGGGAACCAGCGAGTGATACAGCGAGTCGTTGGCGGCCACACCCTGGTCGACCACCACCGCGTCGACGACGCGGGTGCTGCGATGGGCGCTGTGGTCGCTGCCGAGCTCGACGGCGAGGCGGCCGGAGCGGTGGCGGCGAACGGCGCGCAGGCGCTGGTTGAGGGTGATCCGGACGTCGGTCTCGTTGAACGCCCTTGCGTACGGCACGATGTTCATCCCGCCGACGTCGATGCCGAGCGTTCGTTCCGGGGTGACGATCTCGAGCCGCGCTCCGGATCGGGCGATCAGCTCGGCTGCGGTCATCGCCGAGTGGGTGCCGTCGTCGTCGAACAGGAGCACGTCGCCGCTCGGTCGGGCCTCGCCGCCGATCACATCCCAGGCCGCGATGACCAGATCGGCTCCTGACTCCAGGGTGGGGTCGTGCGGCAGGCCTCCGGTGGCAACGATGACCACACCGGGTCCCAGCGCTGCCACCGTTTCAGCGTCGGCGAGTGTGTCGAGACGCACGTCGACGCCCAGCCGGGCGAGCTCAGCATCGCGCCAGGAGGCAATGCCGAGCAGATCTTTGCGCCGCGGGTTGCGCGCCAACAGGTGGAGCTGGCCCCCGGTCCACGGCATCGCCTCCAGCACCACAACGTGATGGCCACGTTCGGCGCTCACCCGTGCAGCCTCCAAGCCACCCGGCCCGGCACCGATCACGACGACCCGTTGGGCCGTCTCGGCGGGCTGCACCTCGTGGGGCATCGTCAGCTCGCGCCCCGTGGCGGCGTTGTGGATGCACAGCGCCTCGCCGGCTTGGTAGATCCGGTCGAGGCAGTAGGTGGCACCAACGCAGGGGCGGATCGTGTGCTCCACGCCGAGGCGGATCTTGCGCACCAGGTTCGGCTCTGCCAGGTGCGCACGCGTCATCCCGACCATGTCGAGCTTGCCCTCGCGGATCGCGTGGCGGGCGGTGGCGACGTCGTCGATCTTCGAGGCGTGGAACACGGCAAGGGGGCGGCCCGCAGCAGCCAGGCCGGCGCGGACCCGTCCGGCGAAGTCGAGGTGCGGTGCGGCCGCCATGCCCTGGATGGGGATCACGTCGGTGAGCACGGCGTCGGTGACGATGTTGCCGCGGATCACGTTGACGAAGTCGATCAGGGGGCCTGCGGTGCTGTGCGCCGGGTCGGTGATGTGGTGCAGGATGGCCATGCCGGCCGGTTCGTCGATCCCGTCGGGGCGGACCTCGTCGATGGCCATTCGGAGGCCGACGATGAACTCTGGCCCCACCCGCTCGCGGATGGCGCGCAGCACCCGCATCGGAAAGCGGAGGCGGTTCTCGAACGAACCGCCGTAATCGTCGTCGCGGTGGTTGGTGGCCGGTGACCAGAACTGGTCGACCAAGTGACCGTAGGCCTCGATCTCGATGCCGTCCATTCCGCCGGCCTGCATCCGTTCGGCGGCGTCGGCGTAGTGACCGACGATGCGGTCGATGTCCCACTGCTCGGCCACCTTCGGGTGCGACCGGTGCGCCGGTTCGCGCAGCGCCGATGGGGCAACGACGGGCAGCCAGTCGTCCTGTCCCCACCCGGTACGGCGGCCGAGGTGGCTGATCTGGATCATCGCTGCGGCACCGTGTTCGTGGATCTCGTCGGTCATTGCCCGGATCCACGGGACGATCTCGTCGCGGTAGGCGAACAGGTTGCCGAACGCCGGAGGGCTGTCCGGCGAGACCACTGCGGTGCCGGCGGTCATCGTCAATGCCAGCCCACCCTTGGCTTTGGCGACGTGGTAAGCGCGGTAGCGTTCCTTGGGCATTCCATCTTCGGAGTAGGCCGGTTCGTGGGCCGTCGACATCACCCGGTTGCGCAGCGTGAGGTGCTTCAGCTGAAACGGCTGCAGCAGGGGATCGTTGGACTCAGCCACGTTCGGTCAGTACCACTGGTCGGGCATCTCTGCCTTGCGGCGGGCAACGAACTCGCACAGCTCGGCATCGATCGCATCGTCAATCGGCGGTGGCTCGTAGTTGGCCAGCACCTCGTCGCACAGCGCGGCGGCACGGTCTTCGGTTCGGCTCTCGCCGGCGTCGCGCCACTGTTCGAAGCTGGAGCTGTCACTGAGCACCGGGTTGTAGAACGCGTGCTCGTAGTGGCGCAGGGTGTGTTGCGAACCGAAGAAGTGCTTGCCGGGGCCGACCTCGGCGAAGCCGTCGATGGCGAACTGATCCTCGGACAGGTCGACGCCGCGCAGGTACGTGTGCGCCGCGCCGCACAGGTCGAGATCCATCATGAACTTCTCGTAACCCATCGTCAGCCCACCCTCCAACCATCCGGCGGAGTGGAGGATGAAGTTGGCCCCGCACAGCAGCGCAGCCTGCATCGACACCGTCGATTCCTGCATCGCCTGCCCGTCGGCGATCTTCGACGACGTGAACGCTCCCGAGCAGCGCAGCGGCAAGCCGACACGGCGGGCCAGTTGCCCGACGACCAGCGATCCGATCGCCGGTTCGGGCGTGCCGAAGGTGGGGCTACCGCTGCGCAGCGCCATCGACGACAAGAAGTTGCCGTAGATCGCCGGCGATCCGGGGCGGACGAGTTGGCCGAGGGCAACGCCGACAAGGGTTTCGGCGTGCGCTTGGGCGACGGCGCCGGCCGTCGTGACGGGGCCCATCGCCCCACCGAGAATGAACGGCACCACGACCGGGGCTTGGTTGGCCGCGGCATAGGTCTTCAACGCTCCGGTCATCGTCGCGTCCCACACGAGGGGTGAGTTGACGTTGACGTTGCCGAGGATCACGCAGTGCTGATCGACCACACCGGTCCCGAACGCGATGCGGGCCATCTCGATCGAGTCGGCGGCGCGCGACGGTGCGGTGACCGAGCCCATGAACGCCTTGTCGCTGTAGCGGAGGTGGCTGTACACCATGTCGAGATGGCGTTTGTTGACCGCCACGTCGACCGGTTCGCACACGGTGCCGCCGGAGTGATGCAGCCACGGTGTCGAGTAGGTGAGCTTGACGAAGTTCTGGAAGTCGGTGAGCGATGCGTAGCGCCGCCCATTGGCCAGGTCGCGCACGAACGGCGACCCGTAGCTGGGGGCGAGCACCACGTTGTTGCCGCCGATCGCCACCGAGCGGGCGGGGTTGCGGGCCAACTGGGTGAACTCGCGCGGGGCGGTGGAGCACAGCGCGCGGGCATGGCCGGGGTCGAAGCGCACGGTGATCCCGTTCACGGTTGCCCCGGCGTCGGCGAACAGCGCCAGCGATTCAGGGTCGTCGTGGAACTCGATGCCGATCTCGGCCAGCAGCTGATCGGCCTTGCGTTCGACGAGGTCGAGTCCTTCCTCGCCGAGCAGTTCGTACGGCGGGATCTGGCGGCGGATGAATGCCGGGGCTACCGGCCGCGAGCCCACTCCGGTGCGGGCCGCGACGCGCGCCGCCCGGCCGCTGCGGGCTCGTCCGCTGCCTGCTGGGCTCGGCGGTGCGTCCACGTCACTCAGCCTGCTGCTCGACGAAGCGGTCGATCGAGGTATCGCGCACGGCGGTGTGCCAGCGGTGACAGCCGGCGTCGTGGAACCACCGTTCGGTCTGCACACCGTCGACGTTAGTGAACATCCACACCTGATCGAAGTCGCGCTCGATGGGATGGGTGAGGTTGGCCGGCGGTTCGGGGATCTCGCCGCCGAAACGGAACTCCTCGACCGGCCGGGGACCGCAGTGGGGGCAGGTGACGACGAGCATCAGCGGGTACCGGTGGAACCCTGGTCGGCCATCGAGTGGTCGAGGGCGAAGCGGTCGATGGAGAACGGGGCGATCAGCGGTGGCGTGGTGCCGGTGGCGATCAGCTCGGCCATCTGCTCGCCGCCCGCGGGGATTGCCTTGAACCCCCACGTTCCCCATCCCGTGGTGATGACGAATCCGTCCACTCCGGTGAAGCCCATGATCGGCGAGAAGTCGGCCGACACATCGCAGCGGCCGGTCCATTGGCGCAGGATCTTCAGGTCACGTACGAACGGCAACAGGTAACTCATCTTCGCCGCGTTCGATTGCAGGAACTGGAACGACGACTGCAGCGAGTAACTCGTCTCGCGCTCGAACTCGTGACCGATCAGCATCTGCCCGCGCGCCGTTTGGGAGATGTAGCACAGCAGCTCGGTGTCGCTGACGATCGGCCCGAAGCCCTGGCCGTAACCGTTGGTGACAAAGGCCTGCAGCGGATGGGTGCGGATCGGCAGGCGCAGCCCGGCGTGTGCGGCGATGGTGGACACGTCGCCGCCCACTGCGCACATGACGACCCCGGCGCGGATGTCTCCGCGAGCGGTGCGGACCCCGGTCACCCGGTTGCCGTCGCGGAGCAGCCCGGTGACGGGGGTGCCCTGAATCACGTGCACGCCGCGCTCCATCGCGCCCTGCGCGTAGGCCCACACCACACGGTCGTGGCGGGCTGTCGATGCGGGCACGTGGTAGCTCGCCCCCAGCACGGGGTAGCGGCCGCCACCGGTGAGGTCGATCTGCGGGCACAGCTGCTTGACCTCGGCCGGGGTGACCATCACGGTCTCGGTGTCGCATGCCGTGTTCAGCTGCACCCTGGCCCGCTCGGCGCGCATCGCCGTCTCGGTGTGGGCCAGCCAGATGAGGCCCTTAGTGGCGTGCATGATCCAGCAGCCGGTCTCGTTCTCGAGGTCGCTGTACAGCTTTTGGCTGTGGCGGTAGAAGCGAATCGATTCGGGGATGCCGTAGTTGGCGCGGATGATGGTGGTGTTGCGCCCCGAGTTGCCCGAGCCGATGTAGTTGGCCTCCACCACGGCCACGTTGGTGATCCCGTGACGGGTGGCGAGGTAGTACGCGGTGGCCAGACCATGGCCGCCGCCGCCGATGATGACGATGTCGTAGCTCGAGCGTGGCTCGTGCCAGGTGAGCTCGAGGAGGGTTTCGACGAATTCGTTCACAGGCCCTCGTTCACGGTCGGGCTCCGAACAGGCGAGCCGCGGCTTCGTGAGCGAGGCCGCTGGATGTGATCACCAGCACCCGATCGGACTCGAGCCACAGCTTCAGCGGCACACCGGCGACGAGCCCTTGGGCCAGAACTGGACGCTGATGGGGGAGCGGCCATTCGAGCCGCGGCTCAACGCACGCGGCGAACTGCTCAGTGGTGAGCCACCAACCGACGAAGGCCGATTCGGTCTCGACGATCGCGTACGGATCGGTGATCTCGACGTCGGTGCACCCGATGGCCAGCGCCTCGTCGGCGGCGACTCGCAGCACGATCCCGTCGGGGCGCCACTGTGCGGCATCGAGCGCCTGCGGCATCGCCACAACGCGCAGCCCGTGCAAGCGGATCGGCCGGTCGTGCAGCTCGGGATCAGGCGCGGGCACGTGCGCCTCGCTGGTCGTAGAACGGAACGGGGGCGACGTGGGCGGTGCGGCCGTCGATGGTGACCGCGTCGGCCCACGGGGTGTGCTTCTGCCATCCGAGCATCACTGCGTGGCCGAGCAGCGGCGAGTCGAAGCTCGATGCGACGTGACCGACGATGGTGCCGTTCACCCAGATCGGTGCCCCCTCCACGGGGGCTGGGCCATCCATAGTGAGACCGAACAGCCGCCGGTTGTCGGCCAGCGCAGCGGTGCGCTGCAGCGATGTCCGCCCGACGAAATCGGGCTTGTCCATCTTGACCGCCCAGTCCATGTCGAGCCGGCGCGGGGTGGTGTCGAGTTCGGTGTCCATCCCGACAATCACGTGGCCCTTCTCGAGGCGCAGCCCGAACAGAGCTTGCAGGCCGTGCGGGGCAATGCCGAGGTCGCGGCCGACATGCATCAACTCGCGCCACAGTTCGACCGATTGATGGACCGGGTGATGCAGCTCCCAGCTGGCCTCGCCAGTGAACGACAGCCGCATCACGTGACATGGAACCCCGGCAACGTCGGTGTGGCGGTGTTGGAGGAACTTCGGTGGCTCGGCGAGGCCGACTCGTTGCAGCAGTTCTCCGGCCAGCGGGCCGGTGACGTTGATCGCCCCGTTGGAGATGGTGCGGTCCATGATCCGCACGTCGAGGCCCCACGTGTCGACCCAGTCGCGCACCCACGCCTCGGCGAACGACGCTCCGCCGGAGGTAAACGTGAGCACGAACCGGTCCGCTCCTTCGCTGGCGGGTTCGCGGCAGACCATCCCGTCGTCGATGAGGTGGCCGCGCTCGTTGAGCAGCAGTACGTAGCGGCTGCAGCCGGGACGGATGTCGGCGATGGTGGTCGGGTAGAGGCGTTCGAGTGCTTCGACCACATCGGGACCGGTGACGATCATCTTGCCGAGCGTCGACACATCACCGAGCGACACGCCCTCACGTACCGCCCAGTACTCGCGGCGGTGATCGCCGTAGTGCCACGGCCGCCACCATCCGCCGAAGCGGTCCATGCGCGCCCCGAGCGCGAGGTGCTCGTCGTGTAGGGCGGTACGTCGGAACGCGTCGAGGTGCACATCGGCGGCGGCCTCGGCGATGGTGAGCTGGCGCGACGCCGGTCGGCCGGTGAACGGCGCGGTGGGAGTGCCGGAGTGGTGGGCAACGAAGGAGCGCAGGTGCGGCATGCACGCGCCGCCCTGGCAGGTGCCGGTACCGCACAACGAGGCCCGCTTGATCAGCTCGAGGTGGGTGAACCCCTTGTCCCACACCGCTTGCAGGTCGTCGACGGTCACCTTTGAACACGGGCACACCGTGCCCGCTGTCGGGCAGGCCGGGAGCTCGAACGAGCCAGCCGCGCTGCCGACGGTGCGAACCGCCGGGTCGCTGACCATCCGCGCCAGCAGGTCGCGGGGTGCCCGTGTGGAACTGGTGACGATCGCTGTTGTGCAGCGCTCGACCCGCCCGTCGGTGAATCGGACGCCCGTCACCCACTGGGTGATCGCCGCGGGCAGAGCGGCGTGGTCAGACTCGGCGAGCGTTTCGAAGCCGGCGAGTTCGTCGAGATCGACGGTGACCGTGACGCCGAGATCGACGTCTCGCTCGCGCAGTTGTTCCGCAGCGCCCGCAGTGACGATGCCGGCCAGCATGGAGCCGGGGCACACGGGGAGCAGTTCCGCCGCGCCGGTGGCGATCACCACCTCGTGAGCGTGGAGGTGCAGCATCGACGCGGGTGGCCCATCGATCCGCACGATCACCTGTGGACCCGGGTACACGCCGACCACGTCGTGGCCGGAGGCAGAATCGAGCACGGTCGCTGTGCGTCCGGCGGCGCGAGCCGCGTCGGCCGCAGCCATGCCCGACGCGCCGCCACCGATGACCACGACGTCGACGTGCTCGCGGCGCACGTTCACCGTCGTGTGCGCAGGCGACTGAACCGGATTCGCGGGAGCGTCAAGTCGCAGTGGCGGACCACCGACAACGGGATGGCGGCGAACGTACAGGCCGGGCTTGGCCGCAGTGAGACACGTGCGCGTGAACGGCACGCCGCCCACGTCGGCAACGCAGTTTCCGCAGTCCCCGGCAAGACACAACGCCCCGCCGTACTGCGGATGCCCGCCAGCGCGAACCACCGCAACGGCGACGGAGTCACCGGCGACGAAATCGATCAGTTGGTCGTCGTAGGCGAACCGCATGGAGAAGCGCACCATAACCCACCGTTGGGCGCGCCCACGAGAATTCGCAACGCGATCGTCCCAGGAATTCACCGGACCTCGCACCTCCGACCGACGACGTCGGCACCCCATTGATGCCCTCGCGTACCGGCGTGCGGTGCGAGCGATACGACCTCTCGAGCGACGGCCGCGGGACATCACGATCGGTGATCACCGCGCCTCGAGTATCTCTACAAGCTATACACAATATGGGTTCTGCGGGTTGGATCAGTG